>DATKYC010000026.1:0-2380 GCA_035528695.1 Acidobacteriota bacterium
CCGATCAGCGGGTTGACATTCACGCGCCTGCAAAGGTGTTCGGCGATATACAGGCCCCCAGTGTGGTGATCGATGAAGGCGTCATCTTTGAGGGAATGACGCGGATGAAGCAGCCGAAAAAGACCGAGGAGACCACGCCGATCGCAACGGAAACCGATGAGGCCTCATCTGTTCTGAAAACGCTCACTGGAACGGTAACCGATCAGGATACAGGCGAACCCGTCTCTGGTGCGAACATCAAGATCAAGGGCAATGGGAAGAAACAGACTGAGACGGATGTTGCCGGATATTTTCAATTCAGTGATCTCGAGGATGGCACCTGGGAGTTGAGAATCAAGGCCGAGGGTTATCACAAGGCAAAGGCCCAGGTTGAGATAGAAGGTGAGGGAATGTACGAACGCAACGTCGCCTTAAAGCCAAAGCAATAAAGGAAACCGGAAGCGGCTAGGACGACGGCGAATCTTGCGGCGGGGTAATGCCCAACTCAACAAGGAGCCGTCTGACAAATTCCATTCCATCTGGTTCATATGCAGGAAGGACCCATGGCATATCCTGCAATGTCTGTAACAAGGTGGGCAACAGGTCAAAGGGGATAGATATAATCTGCTGACCTTCGGGAAATAGCTTTCTACGCTTCATCCCGTGGCCAAGACCGGTAATGGAATAATTCAGCTCCCCGGTTAGATATGGGTAAATGTAAGTCCATGCGCATCCTATCGCGGCTGAGAACTTGCTCTGCCACATTTGCCCCGTTTTGTAGCTCATTGCCCGGAGCAAGATCTCGGTCTGGTTGGTGTTGGCGAGGATGATCAACAGATCTGGCTCGAACGGGAGCTTATCGAGCGGGGAAAAGGCAACATAGTTTACTACACCTCTACCTATCTTAGGGATATATAGGTACAATCTGCTTGCCGAGCGCGGCGCCTCGAAGATTTTTAGCCCGGCTCCAAACTCCCCACCTATGAAAGGCTCCGGCGCATCCGCCTGCCCTAATACATACAGTCCTGCCTCACAGGTATGGTTATCTGCATCGGCAAAAAACGCATTCCCTTCCTGTGCCTTCTTGAGCATTTCGCAGAAAGCCATGTTTTCGCCTAAGCGCTCGACCGTGTCTGGTCGTTTGACTGAGAATTTAACGCCTACGGGCTGTACATCGAAGTTAAATTTATCTAAAATAGCTATATCCTTTTTGGTGAGAGTCATTTTAGCCTCCTGTACCTATAGAGTATGAACCGCGCTGCCATTGATAATTTCCCAGTCTGCCTACACCTGAAGACTCCCAAGGTGTGTTCAGAATAGTCATCGCTTTATGCTTACCGGCGCTATACTCACCATCCAGCGCACTTTTCTTCTTTTGTTGACTCAATAACCTCATGGCACTACGTCCTTAACTTTTCATTGCCTCAGCGGTTAGTATGCCACGAATATCTCAGTTCTTGAGTTCTCCGACAGGCCTCTAGCTTGCTGCGGGGTTGTTCAATAGTTTTCTCTCAATGTCTTCTCTTAAAGCCGTCTTGTCTACCTTTTCCGCCTTGGTGAATGGCATGACATCAACAAACTCAATTCGCTCCGGAAGCTGAAGCACCGATGCCTTTCTGTCCTTCAGGAAGGAGATGATTTCATTGAAACTCAGCTTGGTTCCTGGCTTGGGCTGGATATATGCACACACCCTCTCACCCATGTCCGGATCGGACATGGGAATAACGGCCACGAACGCAACACCGGGGTGCTCGCTAATCAGCTTCTCGATCTCGACAGCACTGATGCTTTCCCCACCCCGGTTGATCATTTCCTTTATCCTTCCCGTAAGGGTGATATAGCCCTTTCCATCGATCTTTGCCACGTCGCCTGTCCTGAAGAATCCGTCCTTGTCGAATACCTCTTCGTTTTCTCTGGGATTTTTGTAATAGCCGGTGAATACGCCGGGACCCTTTATGAGGAGCTCGCCGGGGGTGTTGGGAGGCAATTCCCTCCCGTCCCTGTCAACAACCTTGTAGATGTCATGGGGACAGGTTGGCCTTCCCACGGTCTTGTAAAGGGTTTCGAGGGCATCATCGGATCGAGTTATGGTGGTCTGGCCCTCTGTTGCGCCGTAGGCATTGAAATAGGTGCATCCGAGCTTTTCCCTGACAGCCTTGATCAGGTCGGGGAGGCTGGCCCCTCCGCCGCAGTGCATCTTCTTGAGTGAGCTCAAGTCATAGTTTCCGAGGCCCTCAAATCCCACCAACCGTTTGGCCAGGGTAGGAACCCATACCAGAGCAGTAACCCGCTCTTTTTCGATCGTTCGGCATATGGCCTCGGGATCTGTGGAATCCAGAAAGACCGTTTTCCCATAGGTCAACATACTGGCCAGGAGACCCTTGGTGAATGTCAGGTCATG
>DATKYC010000027.1:0-2687 GCA_035528695.1 Acidobacteriota bacterium
GCCAACTGGAAGTCCGGTTGCGAGAGGGATGTTAAGATTCGAAACCATCTCGATCAATAGCCGGTTGATGGCTGAGAGGTTGCCACAGCCCTCAAATTGGCCTCCAATCAGGCCGGAAAGCCCTCTCAATTGCCCGCTAAGGGAGAGCTGTGTCATCATCCGGTCTATCCTGTACAAAGGCTCTCCTTTTTCTTCGACAAATAGGATACAGCTATCCAGTGAGGGCAGGAAAGGCGTCCCCACAAGATGGCAGATCAGGCTCAAGTTTCCCCCAACGAGGGGTCCTGTGGCTCTGCCCGATATCAGGGCGGACCGAGCCTTTAGACCTATTTTCAGGGGCTGAGTAGCGGAGAGGAGAGAAAAAAGGGCGTTCCAGTTGCGCTTGTTATTGCGGGCAAGCTCCTGAACCATTGGGCCGTGGAAGGTTACCAGGCCGGTCTTTGCGTTTATGGCTATTAGAAGGGCCGTAACATCGCTATAGCCTACAAGTATCTTCGGATTTTTTCTTATGAGCTTGTACTGGATCTTATCGAGAAGTCTTGGGGTGCCGTAACCACCCCTGGCACAGAAGATGGCGGCTATGTCCGGGTCCCGGAACATCTCGTGGAGGTCTGCAAGGCGTTCTTCATCCTCGCCGGCCAGGTAACCCCGCCTATCATATGCGTGCGGTGCCACACGAACTCTAAAACCGGAGGATTTCAATATATTTATTCCGAGTTGAAGGTCTGATTTCTTGACGGGGCTACCCGGAGAAATGACCCCAATCTGGTCTCCCGGTCTGAGTCCGGGTGGCTTTATGGTAGATGCCCTTTTGATAACGCGTATCATTTGATTAATAAGTTACTATATTGAGCATGAAATATTCTGCAATTCACTGGGCCAAGTAAGTGCCATGAGGTCTTTTCGGATGTGACTAGTGGGAGACCAGGTCGGGAACTTCGGAACAGGAGAAAAGGCCTCCTCATGGCACGCCTATTCCCTTGCGCCTCGTGTTTAATATGCTCTCCATAGTAATATAGGCGGGGCTTCCAGAGAGAGGAAACAGCTTTACAGCTTTTACAAGAAAGTTCTTTATTGGTTTTTCTTGAAGATAACCATCAACCCTTCTAGGGTCAAAAATTCTTCAACATGATCTATCGTGGTTGACACCTCACATATAAGAGGTGCAAGACCACCGGTAGCCACAACTATCAGTTCCTCCCCGGACTCCCTTTTAATCCGGTTCACGATACCATCCACCAATCCAGCATAACCGTAGATTATCCCAACATTCATGCTGCTGATAGTGTCTCTCGCTATAACGCTCTTTGGCCGTACAAATATCTCAACCCTTGGAAGCTTGGAGGCCTTCTGGAAAAGGGCTTCGCAAGATATCAGTACCCCGGGTGCAATTGCTCCCCCGACATAGACACCATCAGGCGATACGTAGTCAAATGTGGTGGCTGTTCCGAAATCAACCACTACCATTCCTGAATGATATTTTTCATAAGCCGCCACCGCGTTTACAATGCGGTCAGCCCCCACTTCCTTGGGGTTATCGTAGTGGATCGGCATTCCTGTCTTCAGGCCGGGACCCACAATCATGGGTTTGACATTAAAATAGCGGCGGGAAAAGTCTTCAATAGTGCTCAACAGGGGCGGAACAACGCATGAGACAATGGTGTGCTTAATGTCCTCCAGGGCCAGGCCAGCAGACTGAAATAAATTCCTGACAAGGATGCTGAGCTCATCCGAGGTGATTTCTCTTTCTGTCCTGATCCTCCAGTGGTGAAGAATTCGCTCTCTGTCGGTCACTCCCAATACGATGTTTGTATTTCCGATATCAACGCAAAATAACATGTTCTCTGCCCCCTGCCCGCCCTCTCTTTACCGCGTCAATCATCCTCACTGTCTCGACAGCCTTCTTAACATTGTGCGCTCTCACAATATGTGCGCCGTTCATGACCCCTGCCGCAATAGTGGCCATGGTACCGGTATCCCTCTCATGGGCCTCTTTGTTGAGAACATGCCCAATGAAGGCCTTATTGGACGTGCCTAGCACAATGGGCCTTTGAAGGGCTTCAAACCGGGACAGTCCCTTTATTATTATTAGATTATGATCAAATGTTTTTCCAAAGCCTATGCCGGGATCCACCATAATCAGATCTTCTCTAATGCCGGCAGCCCTGGCCCGTTCCATGGCATCCTTTAGAAAGTCCAGGATCTCAGAGATTAGATCCTCATAGGTAGGATTGTCCTGCATGACCTCGGGCGTTCCCTTAATATGCATCAGGATCAATGGAACCTCCGCCTGGGCCGTGATGGGGCCCATTTGAGGATCAAACCTTAACGCACTGATATCATTGACAACGGATGCGCCGGAGGCCAAAGCTTCACGCGCCACCTCACCCTTGTAAGTGTCTATGCTGATGGGAATGCTAAGTTCTTTACACAGGCCTTTTATCACAGGAATTACCCGATCGATTTCTTCGCCGGCCGAAATCCGCCGGGAATAAGGCCTGGTTGACTCACCACCCACATCGATGATGTCGGCCCCGTCGCGGGCGATTTCAAGACCATGTTCGATTGCCTTGTCAGCCTCAAAAAACCGGCCTCCGTCTGAAAAGGAATCGGGTGTCACATTCAGAATACCCATAATATGGGTCCTCTGATCCAGGTTCAGAATGTGATCCGACCAGCGCAGTGTG
>DATKYC010000028.1:0-3450 GCA_035528695.1 Acidobacteriota bacterium
ACTCAGCTTCTTATTAAACGGAAAAAGTATGGACAAGAGAATCCTTCTCGTGAACCATCCGGCTCAGTTCCTGGGGGTGACCTTTTATCAGTCCAGCTACGGGAGTGTCCCCGGGAAAAAGATCTACCTCAAGATCTCTCGCCCTGCTAGTGTGCCCGAAATTACTTCACTTGAAGTCGAAGAGCGAAACTTGTCACTGCTACCGGGTAGTGAAGGGCAGTTTCAGGTAGCTGAGGTGAGAGGTAACTTCATGGGACTCGGACCGGCTGTCCTTATCTCGATCCAGCCAAATCAAGGAGAGGAAACCAGATTCTGGGTATTCAAGGATCACGAAGCAATAAAGCAGAAATTTCCAAAACTTATTCAGGAGTTTCCTAAAATGAATCCGTCCATATTCAAGCCATACACGTTTTTCCTGGATGAACTGGAAATGAAATACTATACCGGTTTGCAGGTTAACAGGGACCCGGGCGTCTCTATTGTCTGGGCCGGCTGTTTCATCATGGTTGCCGGTTTTTTTCTCACCTTTTTTACTTCGCATAGACGTCTTTGGTTCCGAATATCCAAAGAGAAAAGAGGGGTCGAAATCAGCGTAGCAGGAACAGCCAGCAAGAATCCTGTCGGCTTTCAGAGAGAACTGGAAGGCATTACGAGTGATCTCAGAAATATATTTTTGAAAAAGGGATAAAATATGCTTAATTCAGTCATTCTGAGTTATATCACCTTTGTCTATTTCGGCGGCTTCATACTCTATCTCCTTATGATGGTCATGGGTAAAGCGATCTTTGGTCGCCTGGCCACTATTATCACCGGAGCCGGTTTCGCAGTTCACTCGTTTGGGATCGTCCTGAGATGGATAGAATCGTATGGTTTAGGCGTTGGGCATGCACCTTTCTCCAACATGTATGAATCCCTCATTTTCTTTGCCTGGACCATTATCATCCTCTACCTCCTCATGGAATGGCGAACAAAAAGCAGGACCGTCGGGGTCTTCGTAACCCCACTGGCCTTCCTGGCTATGGCTTACGCTGCCTTCAACCCTCGGATCAACAGCCAAATCCAACCCCTTATCCCGGCCCTTCAGAGCAACTGGCTCATCGCCCATGTAATAACCTGCTTTTTCGGGTACGCTTCATTCGCGATCTCATTTGGCCTCAGCTTCATGTTTCTATTGAAGCGTTCCCACGGACAAGACAAGGGCAACATCTTCTTGAGGTTGATTCCAAGGCAAGATATCCTGGATGATCTAAACTATCAAATGGTGATCATTGGCTTCCTGATGTTGACCCTCGGCATTATCACCGGATCGGTATGGGCCCACTCGGCCTGGGGGACCTACTGGAGCTGGGATCCGAAGGAGACATGGTCCCTCATCACGTGGCTGGTGTATGCCTGTGTGCTACACTCACGGATGGTGAGAGGATGGCGGGGGAAAAGGATTGCCATCCTCTCGCTGATCGGTTTCACTTGCGTGCTTTTCACCTATTTTGGGGTCAACTATCTGGCCGGGCTTCACAGTTATGCCACTTCATAGTACCTCTTCAGCGGCATCACTCAAATCACACATCCCTATAACCGTGAACCAAATACTCAAGGACCTAAAAGAGGCAGGCCACCGGGGCTTCATTGTCGGAGGCGCGGTTAGGGATGCACACATGCAAAGGCCCATGACCGATTGGGACGTGGCAACCTCTGCAACACCAGAGGAAATAAAGTCCCTATTTCGCGACAGGAAATATTTCGCCCTGAAACATGGCACCGTGACACTTGTATCTTCGGAGGGCCACTTCGAGGTAACCACGTTCAGGGGGAGAGATAAATCCCTAGGGGGGGACCTTGCACACCGTGACTTCACCATCAATGCCATGGCAATCGATCCGGATACGAACGAGATCCTGGACCCTCATGGGGGCAAGGGAGACATCGACCGAAAACTTGTGAGAGCAGTGGTAAACCCGGAAGCACGGTTCAAGGAAGACCCTATCCGCCTTCTCAGGGCTGTTAGATTCGCCACCGAGCTTGGGTTCCGAATTGAGAGACGAACCCTCAAAGGCCTCATCAATCTGTCGTCCCTTATGAATTCCGTCGCGCCCGAGCGGGTTAGAGAAGAATTGATGAGGCTCTTGATGAGCCCGAAGCCGTCCGCGGGCTTCTATCTTATGGTAAGGACAGGGCTTCTCTCCCATGTTCTTCCGGAACTTTATGAAGGATACCTCAAGAGGCAAAACCCTTCCCAGCGCTACACCATTTTTAGACATACAGTGGAAACCGTTGATCTGGTAAAACCGGCCCCTGTCTTGAGGTTGGCTGCCCTTTTTCACGATATAGCAAAGCCCCGTGTGAGGGAAAAGATTGGCGGCAAATGGTACTTTTATGGCCACGAAGAGGCAAGTGCCGGCTTGGCCGAAGAGATAATGCTTAGACTCAGGTTCAGCAAGGAGGTAATCCGAAAAACAACGAACCTTGTTAGACACCACACCATATACTACGACTCCGGATGGAGTGATGGCGCGGTACGCCGTCTAATCTGCCGCGTGGGTCAGGAGGCAATCAGGGATCTCATCTCTTTTCTTCGTGCAGATATCTTGGCACATGGTTTGCATAAGAAGCAGTTACCCCTTTTACCTGAGCTTGAAGAGCGAGTGACGCGTGAGATTGAAACCCGGCTGGTTACCGATATCGGTGACCTGGCCATAAATGGTCGAAAGGTGATGGAGGTCCTTGGGCTCTCACCCGGGTCCGAGGTAGGAAGGGTTTTACAATACCTGATGGAGGAAGTGACTGATCATCCGGAACTAAACAACCAAAAAGGATTGTTTGGCCTGCTAGGGCACATAAAAGGCGATTAACTCATTTTCGGCCGGCCGCGCACAAACTTTTTGGAACTACTTGACCATTGAGGGGGCTTTCTCTATACTCCATTGACCAAAAATGGAAACATCTGATTCTTGGTTCCTTCACAAAAACCTTTTTTGTAGCTCTTCGTAAGCCTATCATCACTTTCTCTGCGCCGATACATATGGAGGCAAATGAAACTGTTTACTCATCTTCCCACTGTCAAAATATTGTTCATCTTGTTCTTAATATTGTTTTCCGCCGGCTGCGCCACTAACATGCCTTCCCTCAAGCCGGACAAAGATAAGACCCCTTCAACACCTCAAGAAAAATCTCAGAAACAGCCCTTACC
Source organism: Acidobacteriota bacterium (assembly GCA_035528695.1). Lineage (GTDB taxonomy): Bacteria > Desulfobacterota > DSM-4660 > Desulfatiglandales > Desulfatiglandaceae > DATKYC01. The sequence continues at coordinate 3,188 of DATKYC010000028.1, forward strand.
AGAACCTTCAGTCACAAAGGCCTCAGGGCCTCAAGCTGCACCAACCGGAGCTGAGGCACAAATTCTAGGCCCTTCTAAAACCGAAGAACAGAAGCCTTCAACTATTACGGGCCCTCCAAATAATAGTATTGCCTCCAACGCGAAAGTCTCCTTGAAAAAATCAGACCAGGAAATGCTGGATTCTGCACTGGAGTTTTGCCAGGCCTCCAATGACTACTGGGAACGTGGGGATCTGGACAATGCACTCGATGCCCTTGATCAGG
>DATKYC010000029.1:0-5006 GCA_035528695.1 Acidobacteriota bacterium
GGTCCCCTGGTTTAGCACCGGCCGTGGAAATCAGTTCGCCCTTCTTAACCTCACCCATCATCTGCCCGACCAGTATGGGGCGATCAAGGCCATAGGTTATTTCCGTATGCCCTCCAACCACCGAAATCCTCAATTGCTTGCACGCCTGGTGGATCTGGCGAAAAATGGTATCTACGAGTGCTTCGTTTCCCTCTGCTTCGGGCAAAAGAATGGTCACGGTGAACCATCGGGGGTCGGCGCCAGTGGCGGCAATATCATTGGCATTGACTATGACACTGTAATAGCCGATTTCGCTGGTAGCGAATGTGACGGGATCGGTAGCCACAACGAGTAACTTATCACCCATGTCTATAGCGGCGGCATCTTCTCCTATCCCGGGACCCAAAACTACTCTTCTGTCAACTCGTGAGTATTTTCGTAGGAGTTTGCGAAGAATCCGGATATCCAGCTTTCCGGTCGGTAGCATAACTGTCTTCACCTTTCCTGCTTATTGAAAAGGTAACCAGGGATTTCCGTTACGCTGTCTAATACGAGATCGGCACCAGCTTCCAAGAATTCATTCCGTCCTGCCTTTCCCGTCAGCACTCCCACGGTCATCATCGCCATACGCCTGCCTCCTTCGATGTCCATGGGGTGATCCCCTACCATCAGGCACCGATCAGGCTTGGAAACGGACATTTCTTTCAAGGCCACGGACAAGTGATCAGGGTGCGGCTTGACGCGGGAAATGTTATCTCTCGGAATGAACACATCGCAGAAACGCTCGATATCCGGAAAAACCATCTTAACGGCCTTTTCGCAATTTCTGGTGATAACGCCGACCTTAACCCTACGCTCCTTTAACAGTGCGAGCATCTCCGTCACCCCAGAGAAAATCCTGCCATTCCTTGCCGCTCTTATTTCATGTTCGGTCACCAGTTCGTGGGCCTTTTCGTAGAATTCTTGGCCTTTCAGCGGATCCTGTTCTGAAATAAGCATTGTCGCCTTGTCGATCATTTCGAGTATCAGCAAACCATTGAGACTTTCCGGCTCCAAGCCATATTCAGCTGAGAGTCTCTCCACTTCCTGACGCATGAGTTTGAAGTCGATGTTCAGATGGACCAGGGTGCCGTCAAAATCGAAAATCACCGCTTCCGCGCGCATACAACCTCTTTTCTGTTCAAGGGATAGAATTTAGACCAGATTTTCTCGGACATCAATGAAAATGTCCGGATGAGTAACTCTCAAAACCCATCAGCTGTGCATAGTGTATAAGTGCTTCTTGCTCGTGAAGAGATGTGTTGATATTCTCTCGCTCGCTCCCCTTCGACTTAGCGTTCGGCCGAGCTCACGCCGAGGGCTCAGGGTCGCTATAACGCACAGACCCGCCTGCCGCACTCGTGCGAGAGCTATGGCGGGCAAGATACGAGGTATGGAATGAGGCGTTTGCGGATGATATGGGCTAGGAATTAATCATGATTTTACGCGGAATCTTGTACGGGGAGAGATTGTCTCTGCACCAAATCTGGAGGTCTTTTATACTCATTGCCTGACCGGGCTCTAAGAAAACCTCACCGGCAACAATATATCCGAATTTTTCATCCCACTCGCCCCAAATGCGCGCTTCTCGGATAGAGGGATGGTAGCCAAGGATCCGTTCCACTTCTTTTGGATAGACCTTCAGACCCAAGATATTGATCATGTCTTTCTTGAGTCCTGTGAGCGTCACGTAATTATCATCATCAAGGTGCCCCAAATCACCGGTCTTAAGCCAACTATTCAGAAAGGCGTTTTTGGTGTATTCAGGCTGATTCAGGTATCTTGAAAAGACGTTGAGCCCTTTCACCAGAACCTCGCCTTCCTGCCCCGGGGGAAGGTCTTTGCCTGTATCATCAACCACCTTCACCTGGCAACAGGGTAAGGCATAGCCGATGGTACCAAACTTGGGGGATCGATCCGCCCTGTTCCATGTCACAACAGGAGACGCTTCAGTGAGCCCGTAACCTTCGCTGATGTTCAACCCTAAGAGACCCCGGTAGCCTTCAAGGAGTTTCATGGGAATCGCTATGCCGCCGCTCGTCAGGTTGTTGAGCTGCGAACAGAGCTCGGGCCTTTCAGACAGCGGTTTCATGATTGAGAAGTATATGGCCGGGACGGTAAAAACCTGCGTCGCACCATAGGACTCCATAATGCCCACAATCTTTCTCCCACCCATGGCGGTATTGAGCAATAAGCAGGTCATACCACCTGCCAGTGGGGCCAAAAATCCTGTGGTAAATCCGTAGGTGTGGAAGAGGGGGAGTATGCATACAACCACTTCACATTCCGAATAATCGTCTTTAAAGGCTTCGTCAGTAATAGAGATAGTATTATAGAAAAGACATGCATGGGTAAGTTCCGCACCGAGGCCGTATCCGTCCATGGCAGCCGTATATACGATCATGGCGCTGTCATGAGGGTCCATCACCTCCCATGTGCTACTCGGTACGGACAAATCAAGTTCCCCAATAAACGTGGTTGACGGCAGCTTTTCATCAATGGTTATGACATACGGTGTAGGGGTCTCTTGGATGTACTCATAGGCCTTATAGAGGCTCGGTATTGCACTGGATTCACACATGACAACCTTAGGCCCGGTTTCGGATAAGAAATGGCCTAGCTCATAGTGCCCGATTCGAGGATTAGCGGGCACCAACACAGCCCCCAACCGGAAAACAGCCAGGGCGATAAGGGCATAGTTCAAGGTGTTGGGTGATATGAGCAAGAGTCGGTCATTTCTTTGTAATCCGATCTTCTGGAGCCCGTGTACCATGCGGCAAACCCGATCACGATACTCTTCGAAGCTCAGCACCTCATCCGGCACAACAATACCATTTCGGTTGGGATAAAGGTCGGTGGATTGATCCAATACTGCTCCCAGGTTTCCCGGGAATTGGAATGCATTCTTCTTTAAGACGAGTTCAAAGTCATCCTGTAAAGCTATATCCAATATTCTCCTCCACGAAATCCGTTGTGCTCAGGTTGGTCGAGATCCTTGTCATCACACGTGGTGCTGAAAACGCCTTCGCTTGGGCACACACAAGCTTTTTGACCCTCCCGGCAATCTCGTTTCACCGCGGACGGCAGTATGAGACTTACATCGGAAGGATGGAGCATAGGAAAAAAGGAGGCACTGTGTCAAGCACATATCTTATCCAATTCCGAAACCCAGTATTCCTTTCCCTTGGTAGGCCGAAGGATCTTGTTGCTTAAGAAACCCCCTCTCACTTTCCGTAGCAGTTCAAACCTGTAAATCGCTCCCTGTAAGATGCCAGCAAAGGTGTTAATTGCCTCTCCGGCTTGACAACAGCCTTCAATCTCTCTTTAATTTCTAAATCACCGAGCGCGACGTTCAGTTTTCGGTTCGGGATATCGATCTGAATGATGTCACCGTCTCTTATTGCCCCGATTGCTCCGCCATTATAAGCCTCCATTTCAACATGGCCGATGCACGGCCCCGTGGTTGCACCTGAAAACCTTCCGTCCGTAACAAGGGCCACCCTCGTGTACCCCGCTCCCTTGAGTGCATCAGTAGGAGTCAGCATCTCGGGCATTCCCGGGGCACCTGACGGCCCTTGAAACGGAAGCACAACCACATCTCCTTCGCGAATAGCTTTTGCTTCGATCGCCTCGAGCAAATCCCTTTCGGTATAAAATACTCGAGCCGGCCCTGAATGGACCATCATCTCATTCTGGAGGGCAGTTTGCTTTATTACAGCGCTGTTGGCGATATTTCCCTTGAGCACCGCTATGCCGCCTTCAGGCGAGCAGGCGTTATCCGGAGTCCTGATAACTTCGTCATGAAGAACTCTGCCATCTTCCGCTATCTGTTTTATACTCTTCCCGTTTACCGTTGGCGCATCCTTTAGTGCATCCCTCAATCGGTTTAAAACTCCAGGAACGCCGCCAGCCCTGTCAATGTCGGCCATTTCATGGGGCCCGGCAGGGATTATTGAGCACAGATTCGGCGTTTGCCTTGAAATGGTGTCGAACATATCTATGTCGATATCAACGCCGGCCTCCGCTGCTATTGCCGGGATGTGTAAGACGGTGTTCGTCGAGCCTCCCATGGCCATATCGACCCGTATCGCGTTTTCAAATGCCTCCTTGGTCATTATGTCCCGGGGCTTCAAATCCTTTTTAACTAGTTCCACAATCCTTCTACCCGATTCATACGCCTGTTCCCTCTTTAGGGGATCAATCGCAAGCGTTGTGGCGCATTTCGTTGGCGACATCCCCAACACCTCGGTCACCACTGCCATTGTATTGGCCGTGTATAACCCGACACACGACCCCGCTCCGCAGGTCATGAGTGGGAGGAGGCTCTCAGCCTCCTCTGGCGTCAATCTGCCACCCTTAACCTGACCGACAAGACCGAAGCCTTCAATGGGATGATGTTTCTTGCCCTCAGCCACATTTGCCTTCATCGGCCCGCCGGTTAGCATGATGGCGGGGATATTGAGCCTTCCGGCCGCCATGAGCATGCCCGGTGTGATTTTATCGCAGTTCGTGACCCCCACCCAACCGTCTAAGGAATGGGATAGGGTCATAATTTCAATATTATCTGCTATATGTTCCCTGCTCGGAAGGCTGAGCCTCATTTCTACGAACATGGCAATACCATCACAAACACCGGGCACGCCCCATTCCAAGGGAACCCCACCGGCATCCCTTATGCCTCTTTTGACCTCCTGGGTTAGGTCGTTGAGGTGAATGTGGCCCGGAATAATATTGTTATAACTGTTGGCAACGCCAATAAAAGGTTTGCCGGGTGCAAGATCCTCCGCAGTCAGGCCCGTACTGAGAAGCAGTGCCCGGTGTGGCAATGTCTCGGTGTCTTTCTTTAGCTTATCTGAACGCATGCTTGGACTCCTCAAAAATTAAAATTTCTCCACATAGCACAAAAAAAGGAGGCTAACCGATACTAGCCTGAAATGAATAAATAAAACTTGCTAACAGGTAGCGGAAGTATAGGGTACCGGTACTGG
>DATKYC010000030.1:0-5380 GCA_035528695.1 Acidobacteriota bacterium
CTAACGGGTGATGCCTCCCCCCTCCCTGTTCCCCTAGCATTCGCTCGGGGCCAGGGGGTCCCCCATTGCGTAACTTCTTGAAATGACGAAGGCCTCCCGCCGGTCACTCCGGAAAAGGACCCATGAACCGACTCTGTAAAATTGAAAAGAGCTAAAGTGTTACTAGCAACTGAATTATGGACTGTTGAAAATGCACAGCGAGCGCATTCCCCGCAGCTTGCTGCGGGGTTAGCGAGCGAATACTGATATTATCAAAAAGTCCTTACATTTGGGAGATTCCCTGCAGCTTGCTGCAGGGAGCTTCAAAAGTCTGGTTCTCATGCCTAAAGTTAACACTATGGAAGATAATGGTTAACAAGGAGGGAAAAAGATGGAAGTGAGAAAAATTCTGTGGCCTACAGATTTTTCCCCTAACGCGGAAAAGGCACTGCCCCATGTGACCTCTTTGACAGAGAAATACCAGACAGAGGTCCACGTGCTTTATGTGATCGAGGAGCTGGGGTATCACGAACCTTGGTATGGGGAATTTGATGGGTCTCACGTCGACAAGATCCATGAATGGGAAAAGAAGACGGCCGAGAAAAGATTGGATGAGGTCTGTGAGAGTCATTTAAGAGGGTGTCCCCTTTACATAAAACACGTGGCTATTGGTGATCCTGCCCAGGAGATACTAAAACTCATAAAACAAGAACAGGTGGACTTGGTGGTGATGGCAAGCCGTGGGCGAAAAGGTCATTTTCATTTTGGGAGTGTCGCAGAAAGAGTGGTAAAGAATTCGCCTGTTGCAGTGGTCATAATTCCCATTAATGCAGAGGATTAATCTCTCAGGCCCCTGCCAGGCGCGTGTATCTCCTAAATGGCCCCGGAGAGTGAAGTCATAGGAATAGTGAAATGTTCCGGCTAAGACAAACCTAACCTCCGGGGCACGTAATTCCACGACCACCCACATACATAGTAGTCAAGATCTCACCTTATTATCATTATCATTATTATGATTGCCTCCCGGTGGGGAGCACCTGCGGCATATGCGTCGGCGTGGCCAATTGTGATTGCAGGCCAAGGTGACTTGACCTGAAGGGATAAATATGGTTAAAAAGCAAGCGTTCTAATCATATTTATTAATTATATTGAAAATTGGAGTTTTATGATGAATTACGACACTGTTGAATACGCTGAAGATGGGAGTCTCGGTATCATCAAACTCAATCGGCCTGAGCGGATGAATGCCGTGATTGAAGAGATGTATCTCGAGATTCAGGATGTCCTGGGCCGTGCCCGCGATGATGCGGCAATTCGTGTGGTCATTCTCACAGGGTCTGTATTAAAAAAGGGGGATGTTGAGAAGCAGGCCTTTTGCGCGGGTGCTGACCTGAAAAAGCATTCCACCGGCGAGCGAAGCCATGCGCAGAAGAGGGAATATATCATGCTCGCACATGATACCACACGGCTGATCTATGAGTTCCCCAAGCCTGTTATTGCGGCCATAAACGGTCCTGCGAGGGGCGCAGGTGCTGAGATGGCCCTGAGCTGCGACTTTATCTTCATGGCTGAAGATGCTACACTCGCCTTTCCAGAGACGGGACTTGGTTCTTTTGTAGGTGGGGGCGTTACGTACCACCTCCCCAGGATTGTGGGCTTGGCAAAGGCCAAAGAGCTTATTTACTCAGGAAGGCTGATCGATGGCAAGGGCGCGGTGGATATAGGTCTCGCGCTCAGGTGTTTTCCAGTGGCGACACTCATGGAAGAGGCAAAATCCTTTGCGCAAGAGCTCTGCGAGAAGGCACCAATTTCAATGATGTGGGCAAAGAAACGCGTGCAGCAATCGGCCGCGCTGGACATTGAGACGGTGGTGCTTCTCGAGGCAGAGGCAATCCTCGCCTGCATGGACACCGAAGACTGGCGCGAGGGAATACAGTCCTTTGATGAAAAACGCAAACCCGTGTTCAAGGGGAGATAGAATGGGTCTTGAAAGAGTATTCAATGCACAGTCGGTCGCCATAATTGGTGCGTCTCGAGATACAAAGAAGAGGGGGTTTCAGGCAATAAGGACACTCCTGGACGATAAGTACGAGGGGCGCATATATCCTGTTAATCCGCGCGAGGAGAGTATTTTAGGGTTGGAGTGTTACAAGAATATCCTTGACATAGAGGACCCGGTTGACCTCGCATTGATTACTACACCAGCACACACCATTCCTTCTGTTCTCGAGGATTGCGGCAAGAAAGGGGTCGCAGGAGTGGTCATAATCGCAGGTGGATTTGGAGAATTGGGGGGACAAGGAAAGACACTTGAGAGGCAAATTGTTGAGAAGGCGCACCTCCACAATATTCGAATAATAGGTCCCAACACCTCTAGAATGATAAATCTGGAGAAAAACCTGAATCTTGTAAGTGTAAAAGATATTCCAAAGGGGGACATTGCGCTGATCTCCCAGAGCGGGAATATGGCGCTTCACCTGATCACAGAGGCAACATTGAAGAGCCGCAAGGGATTTTCCTATTACGTTGGTGTGGGTAATGAGGCTGATATAAAATTTCATGAGTATCTTGAGTTTTTCAGGAATGACCCTGCTACCAAAGCGATCCTGATGTATGTTGAAGGAATGAGAGAGGGCAGGAAATTTCTTCAGCAGGCATTTAGGACAACCCCTGAAAAACCGATTATTCTGCTCGAAAGTGGGCGCTCCTCAACGGGAAGGAAGTCAGCAGGTTCCCACACCGGTGCACTTGCGGGCATCTCAGAGGTGGCCAGGACAGCATTCAGTCGTGCAGGAATAATTAACATTGAAAACTCTGATGAACTCTTCCCCGCAGCAGAGACACTCTCCAGCCTTCCTCCCATGCGCAATAATAGAGTCGCGATTCTTGCCGATGGCGGTGGGCATGCCACCATTGCGGCGGACTTGCTTACGGACTATGGGGTTGAAATACCAAAGCTGGGTAAAAAAACCCAGGCAAAGCTTAGAGAGGTATTACCACCCAATGCCTCAGTCTTAAACCCCATCGACGTCGCAGGCGGCACCGACTCTAACCCAGGCATTTTTGCGGATTGTGCGCGGATACTCCTGGAAGACCGCCACATAAGGGGACTGCTCATCGTAGGACTGTTCGGTGGCTATGGAATAAGGTTTGCGGAAGAGCTGAAGTTTGTTGAGGAAGATGCAGCACACCAGATGGGTAAACTTGTTAAAAAGACCGGTAAGCCGATCGTACTTCATAGCCTTTATAACTTTGCAAAACCCCACTCCCTGGAACTTATAAGATACTACGACATCCCGGTGTACGACTCACTGGATATTGCCTGCAAGTGTGTTGCAGTGCTCTCTGAGTATGGTCACTACCTCGGGACACACCACGAAAGGACCAACTTCGTGTTTAAGTGGGGACACAAGGCAAAGAAAAAGTGTGAAGCAATTATCAGAAAAGCGTTACAAGAGGGAAGAAATATTCTTTTTGAGTATGAGGCAAAAGAGCTGTTAAGGCGGCATGGCGCTTCAGTTACTCTTGATAGACTGGCCAAGGACGCTGATGATGCGGTCAGGATCGCAAAGGACCTGGGGCAGGAGGTTGCACTGAAGATTGTGTCCCCGGATATCCTACATAAGAGCGATGCGGGTGGAGTTAAGGTCAAACTCAAGACAGGAGATGAAATAAGGCGCGCCTTTAATGAGATTATTGAGAATGCCAAGAGATATGACAGGAAGGCCGATATAAAGGGATGCATCGTTTCCAGCATGGTGAGCGATGGGGTTGAGATGATCATTGGCACCAAGATTGATGATCAGTTCGGTCCTGTCATTATGTTCGGGCTCGGCGGTATTCTGGTAGAGGTAGTCAAAGACGTGTCGTTTCGCGTGCTGCCGCTCTCTAAGAGCGCTGCCAGACACATGATTGAAGAAATAAAGTCATCACCTATCCTCAACGGAGTTCGTGGCAGACCGCCAGTTGACAAGGATGCAATAGTCACATTACTGCTCACTGTCTCAGAGATCATTGAAGCGTATCCCCAGATCCAGGAAATGGATCTCAATCCTGTTATTGGACATGAGGATGGCGTGAGCATAGTCGATGCGCGGATAATTATTAAGAAAAAAACAGGTAATGCTCTCGAGGAAACCAACTGACGAAGCAACATCTAAACCCTGATGATGCAAAAGTCGAGGATGTTGCAGATCCAAGGCTTCAAGGGTGAAGCTGTAGCAATCTACCGCGACTAAAGTAAGGTGGTAATTATGAGAAAAGAAAGAGTCAAAGCGAGGCTTCGTAGGGTATTGGGTATTGCACCAGCGTTGAAAGAAATCATGCTTTCTTCAGATCCAGTAGGGCACAAGAGAAAAAAAATAGGAAATTTTCTGGCCCAAACCGAGGTGGCCTCATTTGATGATGACAAATCAATTCACTCATTGGAATGGGTATTGACCCGTGATGCGAACAGGACGTTGAGTAATATTTTTTCCGCGAGAAGCGAAAGCCTTGCCGGCTACAGCCTCCTCAATTATCTAAACGAGCTCTTGCATGGGGAGCATCTTACAGATATTCCAGAACCGAAGCCTGGTTTTTTCGCCGAACTTGAGCATCTCTTGAAAGGTGTCATGGGGAAAACCGGCGTGTATCCAGAAAAGACCCCCGCCTTTCTGAATTATGAGGGAGCAAAGGCTGCGAAGCTGAGGTCTGCCGACCTAACCAGGATGGCCAGAACAGCACAAAGATTTTTAGGTCGTTATGATTCGGGGCTGGATGACGATGTTATCCGTAAACGAAGCCTTAACAAGTCAAGAATATTAAAATATTTTCGCGCTACGGAACTCGAATGGGAAGACTGGAAATGGCACACCAGACACATCATTAGAGATGCCGACACCCTAAATGATCTTATCAAACTCACCGATGATGAATACCGAGCGGTCAAACTGGCAGGGGAATACAAGATTCCATTTGGTATCACGCCCTATTACCTCTCGTTGATGGACTATGAGCCGAGTCGAGAATATGACTATGCGGTACGTGCCCAGGTGATTCCATCCCTCTATTATGTAGAAAAAATGAGATACTTTCGGGATAGCGAAGAACATTCGATGGATTTCATGCTCGAGCGGGATACATCGCCTATCGAGGGGATTACCAGGCGTTACCCCATGATCGTAATCCTCAAGCCAGTTCTGACCTGTCCCCAGATATGTGTCTATTGCCAGAGAAACTGGGAGATGGAAGATGTGTATTCATCAAATGCCGCATTGACAAAAGAAAGGCTCGAAAAGGCTATAGAGTGGATAGAGGTCACTGAAGAGATTAACGAGGTCCTGATTACAGGAGGCGATCCTTTACTGCTGTCCAACGCGAGAATAGAAAATTTACTCTTCAGGCTTTCCCGCATCAAACA
>DATKYC010000031.1:0-2895 GCA_035528695.1 Acidobacteriota bacterium
ATAGCGGTGATTTTTCCTCCGTTGGTTTCTTTCAGGTTGATAGCTGCCTCCAGTGCGTGGAGATCATCCGGGTTAATGATACTCTCTACGCCCTCTCTAATAAGGCTTCCCGTCTTGGGGTCTAACTTGACCTCTGTGGTATCGGGCACTTGCTTTATCAGTACAATGATGTTCATGGTGTTCGCTCCGTGTTATCCTTCCCCCGTTCCACCGTCCCATCGTCCTTTTTTTTCACTTCCCCTTCCGCCTTCGCCCTTCGACATTCCACCTTCAGAATTCCAACTTCTCATATAACCCCCTGCTCTTTGAGACGATTAAGTTCTTCTTCAGGATAGCCCAACATCTGACCATATACTTCTCTGTTATGTTCCCCGAAACGTGGGGGAAAGGACAGCAACCGGTTTGATTTTTCAAGAAAAGGTGTGAGATTGGGTGGGGGTGCCAGGGTGATTTTCGTTCCTGTGACCGTATCCTCTGAAAAGAGTAGCCTTTGTTCCACAAATGGATCGGCGACTACCTCAGGGATGGTCTTTATCTTGCTTATGGGAATGGTGATGGAGTTAAATAGATCAATGAGTTCTTCTGAGGTGTGCATCCGGGTAATTTCATTAATGGCACTGTTCAAGTTTTCGACGTCCCTTATCCGCCCTTCATTTTTCTCATACACCGGCTTGTCGAGGGACTTGAACATTTCCTGGGAGACGAGCGATTTCCACTGACGATCGTTACCCACGGCAAGATACACAAAGCCATTGCTCGTCTTGTATACAGAAACCGGGCAGAAAAACTCGTGGGTGTTGCCCCTGCGGGTGATCTTTTTCCCGAAACTTGTTGAGAGAGTGACGGGAACAGTGAGCCAAGAGAGGGAAGACTCGAACATTGCTAAGTTTATACAGGAGCCCTCTTTGGTAACCTCACGCCTGTAAAGGGCCTTCATCAAAAGCCCGTAAGCATGCTCGCTTGCTCCCATGTCCGGAAGCGGAATACCCATAACCTGAGGATCTCCGTCCGGATCCCCGGTGAGTTCCATTAGCCCGGATCTTGCCTGCAAGATAGGATCATACGCCGCTTCATTGCTATCAGGTCCGAAACCGGTCACTCCCAGCCATATTATGCCAGGTTTCAAGGATCTAAGGGTCTCGTAGTCAACCCCCAGTTTCTTGTAGTTCTTGGGAAGCTGATTTGTTGCAAAGATATCAACATCAAGCTCTGCAATAAGCGCGCGAAGGATCTTTTGGCCTTCTGGCCCACCGAGATTGAGAGTCAGAGCCTTTTTTCCCGCGTTGATACACAGGAAGTAGGAGTTCATCCTCTCTTCCCCAAGTACATTATCGCCAATAAGCCGGTTTGGGTCTCCGTAAACGGGGTGCTCCAGCCTGATGACATCAATGCCGTCCTGGGCCAATCTGTAAGTCAGATAGGGGAGTACGGTCGCCTGTTCAAGGGACAAAACGATAAGATCGTTGAAAAGCTCCATGGGAATTCCCCCTTCTTGCGAGCTGTCCTCTCGCTCTTAGCTCACATCTGAACCATGTGAGTTGCCGGCTTGAGTCAGGGCTTACAGCTCTTAGAGGCCGAGGCGCCTGCATGTAAGGGTTATATGATAGGGTAAAGGAAGGCTACAATGTAATTACGTTGGGCTATGTGTATACTGTATACTTGAACCTGTCAAGAAGTTTTTCTGTGCCCTGTGGGCCTTTTCTTCTGATACAGCTCAACCGCCTTGCTATGTTCTGAGAGGGTCCTTGAGAAATAGTGGCTGCCGTCGTTCTTGGACACAAAATACAGGTAATCTGTCTTTGCCGGATAAAGAACGGCCCTAATCGCCTCCTTGCCGGGGTTGGCGATAGGCCCCGGTGGGAGCCCTCGAATGAGGTAAGTGTTGTAAGCGGTAGGTTGAGACAGGTCATTTCGAGTCAGATTTCCATTAAAGTTTTCTAGACCGTAAATCACCGTTGGATCACTTGCGAGGTGCATTCCCCTTTTCAACCGATTCAAAAAAACGCCTGCAATAATCGGCCTTTCCTCAGCAAGACCGGTTTCTTTTTCCACGATGGATGCAAGGGTCACCAACTCTTCAACTGTCATCCCCGACTGCTCGATGCCCTCCTTGAATGGCTCAGCTACCTTCCAAAAGCGCTTGACCATCACGTCGATAACTGAGAGAGCGGAGAGCCCCCGGCTGAAATGGTAGGTATCAGGGTACAGATATCCTTCCAAACCGGAGCCGGAGATGCCGTATTGCTTTGCTATTGCGGGATTCCCGGTAAGAGATAGAAATTCAGTTTTGTCCGCGAGGGTTTTTGTTGACAGTAATTCGCTGATCTGCCTTCTGGTAAATCCTTCGGGGATAGTTACAGGGTGGGTCATAACGAATCCTTTCCTGAGAATGTCGAGGACCCTGAGAGGCGGCATGCCGGAATTGAGCTTATATTCTCCTGCCTTTATTTCCCTCGCGTACCCCATGAGCCTGGCCCAGAGCAATAGAAAACGTTTGCTGGTGATAATCTTCTTCCTTTCAAGGCCCCCAGCCACCTCATTGAGTGTTGTGCCTTGCCGGACAAAAAACACCTGTTCATTTCCTCCCTTTTTGGCGGGGGTTGTAAGGTGGTACGCAAATCCAAGCACCATAATAAGCCCCACCAGCAAGAAAAGACCGAGGACAATAAGACTGACCCTTTTGCCTGATATATGGAACGGCATCGTGCCTCCAGCACAGATTACACGTGAGACCTTTTCAAACCAGACTTGGGCGCGGGCCCTGAATAAGGCGTTGCATCAAAGGCTCTTAAAATCAAAGCCCTCAGAGAGTATCTGATCCTTTACCTGGGAGACATCCCGCTTTTCCGACATCAGTTTTGTTACCTGATTGAAACCCTTTGTGTCACCCAACAT
>DATKYC010000032.1:0-8145 GCA_035528695.1 Acidobacteriota bacterium
GCAATGGGGGACCCCCTGGCCCCGAGCGAATGCGAGGGGAACAGGGAGGGGGGAGGCATCACCCGTTGGGTAACTTCATGAAATGACCAGGCCGTGAGACTTGGAACGGAGGAAATGGAACCATGAACCGACAAACGCGCGTTGCTATTTCCAAAGACCTAAATTAATACGAAAAAGCAATAAAAGCCATGAGCGGGGAGGAGACCCGTTCCTCCCCTCGAAAAGAAAAGACAAAGTCAGACCAAGATGGAAGAGTTTTTGGATAGCCTGTGGCTCAAGATAGAAGTTCTTGTTCATTACATGAAACTTTTTCTTGATTATGTATTTGCACCTCTCAATTATCTTGGACCGGTCCTTGCCATATCAACGATAGCGCTTATCACGGTTGCCATAACAAAATATTTGACAAAGATTTACAAGACAGAAAGATACAAGGAACTGCAAAAGCAGTTTCTTCACTGGTACAACCTGCGTCAGGAGGCCCTCAAATGTGAAGATCCTGATAAGGCGAAGCTGCTTGCCAAAAATATTGATCGGGCGAAACTCAATAAGGTGTATTACGACTACTTTTTTGAGGGTTTCCTAATCAGTCTCGTTACTAGGTTTCTGCCTATCCTGCTCTTCTTGGCCTATGTGAACGATGCGTACAAAGCTGATAATCTGCTAAGACTCTTTGGACGAGAATTTGTATTCACGTTCAAAGGCTTCAATGGAGATGCCGTTGTCGCGGGGGCTGCGTTCTGGTTTGTAGTGTCAATCTTGCTCGTATATGTGGGATGGTTTATTATCGGAAGGATTTGTTCCGGGTATAGGGCAAGAAAAACACGACTTGATCAAGGGCCCTAGCCCTCTCCCTGCCCAAGAAATTTTTTCAGCTGCTTTTCATAGTAGCCTCTCCCTTCAGTTGCGAGGCTGATCGCCTCTTCAATACTGGAAACAGCCTCGCTGAGCAATCCATTCGCATAAAAGGCCTCAGCCAGGGTGTCTAGAAACACGGGAGACCTTTCCAGCGCAACCGCCTTTTTGGCAAGCTCGAGGGAACGGGTCCTATTTCTCAGTTTCTCATTGGGAACCGTGACCAAAAGCCATGCCAGATTGTTTAGGGACGTTCTCTCGTTCGGATCCAACTCAATGATCCTCTCATAGGCTGAGATGGCCTTTTGATACTCCCCCATCTGCTGGTAAATCATAGCCAGGTTTTGGTACAGGGAAATGTTCCGTGGTTCCTTTTCAAGTTGCCGGTTAAGGACTTTACCCATGAATGAGTAAGTCACCTTCTGTTTCACAGAGCTAAAATTCAACAGATAGCCCAGGCTGACGATAGACACGAGATAGATCAAAAAAGCGATTAATACAAACCTGTTATGCCGTCTTACCAGCCCAGGATCACTCAAGGATCGCCATAGGTAGTCAACCCTCTCTCTGATGCTGAAGTGATGCCAGCTTGGAAGATCCCTGCTTTTTCCGCTCATGAGGGCTATCTTCTCAAGTGAACTTATCGTGGGTCGCGGAGTTCCCATGGTCACTCCTGAATAGAGATCCGCTTGACGTTCAAAATTGCGCATGAAAAAGCCCATAACATAGCGAAAGTAGATTAAGAGAATTATCAGCATGGGCGTGGACAACATAAGGTAGAAAAGATTAGTGCCTACAGAACCTCTCCCAGAGATCATTTTCGCGAAAAAGGGATGCGAGAAAAAAAGGTAAAAGAAGACATCGAACAATCCGAAAGAAAGCACCATAAAGCCAACAAAGAAAAGGACATAGAAAATGAGGTGGCGGTATTTGGCATGTCCGATCTCGTGCGCCATCACCGACTTGAGTTCTTCTAATGAGAGGGCTTTCAAGAGAGAGTTTGTAATGAGAATGTACCTGAACCTCGGCACAATACCCATGATCCCGGCGGTCAGCATCCTTCCCTCAAAAATCGGCCACTCCAGAATATGACGGCATTTGAAGCCTTTCTCCTTTATAAATGCCTCCAGCTCCCTGGCTTTTTCTGATGCCCCAAGCGGCTTACAGCCCCACCAATACTGGATGACGCCCGGCATAAAAATAATCAGAAGTGATAGGAAGCTCGCAAAGAAAAGTAGCTGACCTTCGAATTTGTTCAAAAAACTCTCAGGCCCGGACCAAGGGCTGAGGGCGATGAGATCATAGACCAGTGAGAGAACTAGCCATGGAAAAATGATTGGAAGATTAAGCTTGCAGTTAGACTGGATAAAAGATCTTCTACTGATTCCGGGCCGAAACAGAGCTTGGTAGGCCGGGTAGCCGAAATACCAGATCGTACTCAGATAAAAAAAGAAAAGTGCGAGGGCAAAAGAGCCTTGTAATACAGAGAACCATTTAAAGCCCGGGATTAGCTGAAGCCAGTATTTAAGATTAAAGAGATAAACGGCCAGTGCGAACAGGAATATGGCCATCACAGATAGCCTGGCAACCAGCCTTTGGTAGTGGCCGGTGATTAGGCCCTCATCAGATGCGGGAGGAATTAATCGGTTCCTGAGCTCCTGAAATACCCATCTGCAGTATCCCGCAAAGAACAACCAGCTCAGGAAGAGCATGGTGAGGGTGTAAAGGAGAGAATTCTCGGGGGCGTTATCAGGAAAGTTTATGTTGAATATCAGAAGGACTACGATGAAATAGATGATATTGTTGAACATGATTCGGTTGGATTTGATCAGCCTTTTAAGCTTTCATTCTCCTTTAAAAATTCAAGTTCGCCGCCTCCAGGGGCAAGCGAAGGGTCACCCTGGAGAACAATATCTACCCCATATCGAAATTCGAGTTCTGCGAGCTCCTTCCTTTTCTTATTCTGAAGGTAGGTTGCAACCTCCAAAGGGAGCAACCCCTTTACCTGAGTAACTCCTTTTGTTGAAACACCCATCCATATCCGGCGCAAAAAGGATACAGAAGCAGACTCAACCGACAGGACAAGCCCTCGTCCCTGGCAGTGATGGCATGGTTGGTAGTTCCTGGACTCTATGGACGGTCGTAAGCGCTGCCTCGACAACTCCAGAAGCCCAAATTTGGATATGTGGGATATGTCTATTTTCGCTCGGTCCTGTTTGGTCTCCTCACGCAGTAGCCTCTCCACCTCGCCTATATGTTCTCTTTTCTTCATATCAATAAAATCAATAACCACAAGCCCGCCCATATCTCTTAACCGGAGCTGTCGTGCAATCTCAGATGCAGCCTCCAGATTGGTTTTGAATGCGGTGGTCTCAACACCTTCTCTATCCCCACCTCGTCCGGAGTTAACATCGATAGAAATCAAGGCTTCAGTAGGATCTATGATGATGGAGCCGCCTGACTTAAGGGGCACCTGGCTGCCGTAAACCGTCTCGATCTGTTTCTCTATCTCGTAATGGGCAAAGATGGGGCGTTTCTCTTTGTAGAGTTTGACCCTCCTCTGGTGTCTAGGAGACATAATCTTCATGTAATCTTTTACTTTGACAAAGATTTCTTTGTCATCCACGAGCACTTCAGTTACTTCGCCAGTAAAATAGTCCCGCAAAGTCCTCAGGCACACATCCTGTTCCTTGTGTATGAGTGAAAGGGATGGGGCATTTTTCACACTCTTCCTGATATTCTTCCACATTCTCATGAGCCGATTAAGGTCCATGGAAAGTTCTCTTTTGTTCTGGCCTAAAGCTGCTGTTCTGACAATGTAGCCGATCCCCTCCGGGAGTTTAAACTGACCCATAATTGACTTAAGCCGGGACCTTTCTTTTTCATCTTCAATCTTTTTCGAGATCCCGCCAGTACTCTTTCCAGGAGTCAAGACCAAGTGTCGGCTCGCCAAGGAGATGTAAGTTGTCAAACGAGCCCCTTTACGTCCTGGCATCTCTCTTATAACCTGGACAAGGAGCTCCTGCCCTTTTCTTACTATCTTTTCAATGGACGGGATGCCCTGATCTTTAGGGAGATCGCGGCTATCTAAATAATATTCTGGATGGATTTCACTTGCCTGCAGAAATCCGTTCTTGTCACTCCCGAAATTGACAAAGCAAGCTTGGAGGCTGGGTTCAATTCGCTCGATAATTCCTTTGTAAATATTGCCGATTTTTTGCTCTGCAGTAGAAGTTTCTATATAGAATCCATCCAGCAATCTATCTTTAACGATAGCCACTCTATACTCTTCTGCGTCCACAGCGTTGATAAGCATTTTTGTTGTCATACGTAAACTCAACTCCCCAGTTATCCAAACCTGAACTGATTAACCTGCCACCACATCCTTATTCACCCTTCCCAATCTCTTTCTCCCATGTCGCTCAAAATGCTGGTACGCCTGGTACATGAAAGTTCGAATTGCCGCCTCCCTTCCAGGTTGAGAACTCGAGTCGTAAGGGGTATCCAGATATGGAACTCGCAGCCTGTTCATGATAGGTTTAGCTATGGCCGAAGTAGTTGTACTGGGCATACAGGTAAACGGGTACACATTTACCACTCCGTTATAACCACCGCGGGCATACTCTACCATCCCGGCAATGCTTAGACAGGCCTCGGTGCCGGCATCAAAACTATAAAGGTTATCTCTTACCAGAATATTCTCTAGGTGAGCAATCTTATGGTCTTGGGCAAGGTCAATGAGTGCCTGCACGCGGCTGTATACCTGCTTCTGTCTATATTCTTGATAAAAAAGCTCGGACCTATAGCTAAAAATCTCTTTCAAATATTTTCTTGTGGAGTTAAGGCGGAGCTGTTTCAAGTTAAGCCGGAACCTTATTTTTGCGTCTCTCAACCTGTCATAGGTCGTGTAATTCACCCATTCGGCAATCGATGCGTTTACCACCTCGGCCCCATACCTCTCGAGAACCCTGATCACATTCTGATTCGCATGCACATGAGTTCTTAGATAAATCTCTCCGACAATCCCTATCAGGGGCTTTGGAGGTACATTGGTATCAATAATCGTCTTTCCCTCATTAACTATGTCGCCCAGTTTATCAAGGATCTTATCGAAGTCCTTACTCGCTCCATACCTTTCAAACATATCTTCCATGACGTGCATGGACTTCTCAATAAAATCATCAGTCATCCCGCTTTGTTTCTCATAAGGTCTGACTCTCCACAGCAACCTGTCAAGAATATCGGAGACGACCACGGAAAAATAGGCGGCTTTTCTCAGGTCCCTAACGCGTTCCTTCTCAATTACACCGGCCAGGGAGTACCCATCGTTTGTGGTAAGGGCCCCTATTTTTAGCTTTTTCAGTTTGGGAAAAGAATCAAGGACGATTCGCTGGTATTTATTATACATGCCAAAACGGCACGGCCCGCTCGATTCAGGCATGAAGTATATGTAATCTTCGGGATTAAAGGCATCCCCGCAAATCTCCTGCTCTTTTTCCATGAAATAGAGGATATCTCCTGTGGTAACTTGGCAGGGGTAGCATTCCTTGCCCGAAGTATACTCTTTCCCAAAATCAAGCCCCTTATAGGTATCCATTACCCTTGCATTGACACCAAACCCTCTGAAAGTTGCCGCGAGGATATGCCCTCCTATCCTGTTCATTTGGGGAATCAGAACTGTCTTATTCTTCAGATTGAACCGGCCCACCTTTTCCATGAGTGGACGAAAACTTACTACTTTCTGTGAGTCCATCTTTTTCGAACTAGCTCCACTTCAATTCCGATCAAGTATCACCTTCGTTCGTTCGTCCCGCTTTTTCAATTTTTCCGCCTGTCTTGCCGAAGTACTTTCAATGCTTGAAGGTGTTTCAGCTGATTGAAGACACTTCGACCAATCTAAT
This sequence comes from Acidobacteriota bacterium, assembly GCA_035528695.1. Classification (GTDB taxonomy): domain Bacteria; phylum Desulfobacterota; class DSM-4660; order Desulfatiglandales; family Desulfatiglandaceae; genus DATKYC01. Next base: position 5,757 of record DATKYC010000032.1, read on the forward strand.
TGGCTGCCCTCAGCTCAGTCTCAAGATTTGCCCTCAATTTCTGCATCGTATTTTCTATTACATTCTCATAGGCCTCGAGTCTCGTCATCACACCGGCTACACCGCTGTGTTCATCCAGCTCCAGAATCAAGTATGCCTTGTCCCCCATAATGTACTTGTAGAAATGCTCAATAAAAGAATCCGCACCACACCCGAAATTGGTCAAATGAAGGCCAAAATATTGTGGCTGCTTTCTAATAAACTTTGCAGCCCTGAGGATTTGAGCGCCAAGTCCCCAGTACATTGACGAAAAATCTGATAGATCCACGGAGGACAGATCAATGAAGTCCATTGGCAGTGCGGTTACCCCGATCTTCGCCAAATTCTGCCCTAGCCTCAGGTTCAATCTTTCATCATAGAGGTTATAAGGGCGACCTGTTACTATCACCACTGGCTCATCAGGGCTTTGTTCTTCAAGGATCTCTCGTCCTTTCCCGCAAAGTTCCCTAACAAAGTTATTCTGTCTTTCTAATGCATAATAGAGAGCTTTTCTTATCTTAGACTTGGTCAATCCGAGTTTGGATTGTATCTGTTCCGAAATCTCAAGGGCGAGGCTATCAGGATCGTATTTTAGATGAAGCACGGGGCTCAAGATTGATGAAGGGTCTACCCCCAGTGCAGCTCGGACCGTATACGAGTTGCTCTGAATCATAGGGCAATAGAACCCTACCTCGGACGGCTCAGGTGTTGGCATGGTAATCAAGCTGGGGATGAAAAGATATCTGGTTTTCTGTAGCAGTTCCTTTACATGACCGTGAGAGACCTTCACCGGATAGCAGGTCTCTGCAACCATAGCCTCTATCCCCACCTTAGAAATGTGCGAGTTAGTGGGTGGAGTCAAAACAAGCCTGAATCCAAGCTGATCAAAAAAATGGGCCCACAAGATACTGCTCTCAAGGCCATACAGGGCCCTCTGCATACCAACGGTTGGACGGTTATCCACCTCCATAAGGGGCTCCCCACGTAATTCCTCATAAACGCCGGCCATATGAGATTGCCAAATTTTCTGCCTCAATTCGAAGTAGTTCTCTTTTTTTGAGCTCTTGCTTTTTGTCAATTCGTAGCGACCGCACTCACCACCCCAGATGCTTCGGCGCCCGTCAAAGTCATAGATTTTCAGTTTGCACTGGTTATGGCAGTGAGAGTCCGCCCTGCAGACCTTTTCATTAAACTTCATTCGGTCGTTTATGGCACTGTCAAGGCCCCTGAAGATACTCCCATTCTTGCCCTCCAAGCCCATTTTCTCCTGCACACTGATGGCAGCGCCATAGGCGCCTAACACCTCTCTGTGTAAGGGAACGACAAGCCCCCGCCCAAGGACATTCTCAAAGGCAGCAACCACTCCTTTATTTAGAGATGGCCCCCCTAAAAACATAATCCTTTTCCCTATTTTCCTCTTTCCCACTACACGGTTCAGATAATTATGCACAATAGCATAACACAGGCCTGCTATCAGATCATTGTTAGAGACCCCCTTCTGGTGATAGAACACGAGATCTGATTCCATGAAAACCGTGCATCTCTCAGCCAGCTTAACAGGCCTTTCAGACGAGAGTGCAATCGCCTGAAACTCGCCAACTATATTGATCCCGTATTTGTTTGCGAGTTCATGGAGAAAGCTGCCCGTACCCGCAGCGCACACTTTATTCATGTCAAAATCGAGGGGGTAGGTATTGGCAATAGAAATGTATTTCGAGTCCTGACCACCTATTTCGAATATCGTGTCCACTTCGGGATCTATCTCCACCGCGCCTCTCGCGTGGGCCGTTATTTCATCAATAATCAAGTCAGCGTTTAGGAAATCTCCTACCACATTCCTTCCTGAGCCAGTGGTGGCAATACCCAAAATTTCGAGCTTGTCTCCCACCTCTTCACGCATAAATCTTAAAAGGTTCTGAGTGACCTCAATGGGCTTGCCCTGGGTAGGCACATAGCACTTATGAATAATCTCGCGGTCTTCATTGACTAGTGCATATTTGGTAGTTGTGGATCCGATATCAACACCCAGGTAGGCCCCTATCTTTCTTGGCCATAACTTCTTTTTCTGAATCTCGTCGGTCTCCGGAAATATCGTCTGTTTAAGAACGAGCTTTTGAGCAACCGCCACCGAAACCTCATCACCGGCTCTTGCAGCCTCCAGGGCCTCCGCTCCGACCCGATCTTCCCTCCCTAATTCGAGAGCCCGCAGAACAACTCCCAGAGCGCCAATAGAGGTGTTATAGGAAGGAACGATCAAGCCAGGGAAATAATTCTTAAAGGCCTCCACCTGCAGTTTATTCAATGAGAGCCCGCCGACGAACAAAATCGGTTCTTGCAGTACCCGATTGGAGACGATAGTGCTGATGTAGTT
>DATKYC010000033.1:0-3131 GCA_035528695.1 Acidobacteriota bacterium
GCAATGGGGGACCCCCTGGCCCCGAGCGAATGCGAGGGGAACAGGGAGGGGGGAGGAGGCATCACCCGTTGGGTAACTTCATGAAATGACCAGGCCGTGAGACTTGGAACGTAGGAAATGGAACCATGAACCGACGAACACGGGTTGCTATTTTCAAAGACCTAAATTAATACTATCGTTCTATAGTACTACTTAACTGTGTGACTTTAAAGTGAACAGGTACCTTAAGGAGGGGGAGGAAATGGCAGACAATTCAAGGGGAATCAGGGTAGAGATGCCGCAGGAGCTTCACAGAGGCGTTTACTCAAACAACATGATGGTAGCTCATACGAGGGAAGAATTCATTATGGATTATTTGATGGTTGGACCGTCCGCTAACATTTTAACAGCGAGGATTATTGTTAGTCCTGGACATATGAAAAGGATCTTTAAGGCCATGCAAGAGAATATTTCCAAATACGAGCAAAAGTTTGGCAAGATTCAAACGGCCGAGGCACACCAAGAGGAGGTCACCTTTCAATAAACAGCCCCAAGGATTCTTCAAAATGGAATTTTGCGATCTGAATTGTGAATATGCCACATGGCCTAAGGGCGATTCCCTAGACGGGTCCGGAAGCTGCAGGACATTTCAAGCCATATACTGCACAAAGAAGGAACGCCACGTTTATAAACACATTCCATGCAGCGAAAAGTCAAACAAGAGGGAGGACTTCCACTCAAAAGAAGAGAGGAATCATTCTTGACCCCCTCCTCCAGCGTTTCCCTCAAAGCGCTGTCGTCTTTAGGTACTGGCTGATTGCCCCATCGTAAAGGTGGGTCAGTTGAAACACCTTCTTTGCGAGTCGAAATCGAGTCTCGAGCGTGGTCTCACCTCCTGATGCCTCCATCTCCTTTAAGACCACTTGATAGTCGGCAGGATCCACAATCACCGTAACATACTTGAAGTTCTTGGCAGATGATCGCAGCATGGAAGGCCCGCCAATATCAATGTTCTCTATAGCTTCTTCCAGAGTTACCCCTTCCCTTGCGACCGTTTTTTCGAACTGATAGAGGTTAACAACCACCAAGTCAATGGGCTTGATCCCCTGCTCCCTCATCATCTTGACATGTTCCAGATTATCGCGAAGCCCTAATAGCCCCCCATGAACTTTAGGATGAAGCGTCTTGACCCGTCCGTCCATCATTTCAGGAAATCCCGTATAATCCGAGATATCTGTGACTGAAACTCCGCTTTCGCGTAGTGTTCTGGCAGTCCCCCCAGTGGAGAGGATCTCTACCCCGAATTTGGAGAGCGCTCTTGCAAAATCCGCAATTCCTGTCTTATCTGTCACGCTAATAATGGCCCGTTCTATAGCACCCATTAAGTCTACCTCCTGCGTAAATCTTCTTCCCTGAATGATGCTTATCGACGATACTACGAGAAAAATATTGCCTATTTATCAAACAGCCAGGGGGATCACCATGGGATCAATTTTTCTTATCCTCATCCGTTTTGGGCATAGGGAATTTGAAGAATTCAATACCTTCCTCCTTTAATGTCTTCTCCTCCTCAGAGGTAGCCGACCCCCTTATATTCTTTTTTTCAGTCACACCATAGTGTATCTTAAGGGCTTCTGCGGTAAAATTTGTTCCCACGTCCTCGAAATTGTCCTTGATATAATTTACAACCTCTCTAGCAAGTCTCTGATAATCAATGGCTTCAGGTACTTTCTGGTCTTGAGAGCGGGATTTCTTCACAGCTACTGGTGAAATGACTCGTTTGACGGTTGAATCATCGCAGTAAGGGCAACTCACCATTTCCCTTGCATTCTGCTCATCATAGGACTCTAGGCTATCGAACCACCCTTCAAATAGATGCCCGTTAGAACACTCAAGATCAAACACGATCATCAGTAATTACTCCCTCCATCAAGCGCTCCAAGGACCTAAAATTCACCACATCCCGGTCAACTCCTATGAAACCCGGGTCCGACGTGATGGATCACCTGGCATCCTGTCTCTCTTAGCCTAAAAAGTGCCCTGTCCGCGCCTCAACCTGTAAACATACGGGCCACTTCTAGTAACGGTATTTCACTTTTCTGCGTAAAGAACAGCCAGGATCTTAGTGGCTTTATCTCCGTGGCATTTTACCAGGTGCGGGACTGTGGAATCATAATATATAGCTTCTCCGGGTTTAATGAGATGCACCTCTTCCCCCAGGCGAACCTCCATAGTTCCCTCCAATACATAGATAAACTCCTGCCCGTCATGGGCAGATCTCTCTTCTTCGGTCTCAGCAGGCACAAGTGTCACGAGGAAGGGTTCCATATGCCTGTCTTTTTTATGGGGGGCTAATGATTCATATTCATAGCCATAACGCTCTCCCCTCTTGGAATCATACCTGGATACCACTTTCCGATCATCCTTGCGGACAATAGTGTAAGGCTGGTCCTCTTCCCCGGAAATAAAATAGCCCATCTTCATTTCCAAGGCTTTGGCCAATTTTATCACCATTCCCAGAGGAGGTGCCACAGCCCCTTCCTCGATTTGCTCCAAGAGCGAAACATCAATACCGGTTCGCTTGGAAATATCTTCAAGGCTTAAACCCCGACTTTCCCTCACCGCCTCAAGACGTTCGCCAACATTAACCTGTATGTCCTCTTGAGGGGGTTGACCGCCTATACTATCTATGAAATCCTGCTCCTCATCCCTTCTAGCAAACTGGCTCGTCATATCACTCAAAAAATCTTCGTATTTTTCCTTTCCATTCTTCTGGCCTTTTTTCTCTTCCATAATAAACTTCCTTCGTTGATGGGCCCTTGGCCCGTGAGCATGAACTTGATCTGCCTTGTCTTTGACAAATTGGGCGCCCCTTTCCAGGGCGAGAATGTTTATATCTATCATCTTATGATACCTGGGGTCAAGGGCGCGGTAAAGAGCCTTTCCTAGCGATTTGACGCTCACCGCACCACTTTTCTGGACAGCCGCTCCCAGGACTACCATATTGGTCAACCTCTCATTGCCGACCTCGGAAGCAAGCTCCCTGCTTGGGACCATAAGACACTCGATCCCTTCAAAATCTGCCTCATTAGCAGAGATAAGAGATGCGTTCACCACGAGCAAACCACCTTTCTTGACCCTGGGTCCAAACT
>DATKYC010000034.1:0-13221 GCA_035528695.1 Acidobacteriota bacterium
CATGTCTTTCGTGGGATCAAGTCCACCCCCAGTGACATGCCTAAGCGTCTGGAAGGCACTGGTCCAAATATGTAACTAGTGTGCTTCATCCCAATTCCTACCCTTGTTTATATCCACCTTCAGCGGTACTCTCAAGGGATAAACCCCTTCCATCTCCGATTTTATCATAGGTACGACGGTATCCAATTCTCCGTCTGGTACCTCAAAAACCAGTTCATCATGGACCTGAAGGAGCATCTTGGATTTAAAGCCTTCCTGGTTGAGTCTCTGGTAGATTATAATCATTGCCTTTTTAATAAGATCTGCAGCAGTACCCTGTATAGGGGTGTTGATGGCCATTCGTTCTGCCTCTGCTCGAATAATCCGATTACTGTGGTGCACATCAGGCAGGTAGCGCCTCCTATTAAAAAGGGTTGAGACGTAACCCGCTTTCCTGGCTGTTTCAATTATCTCTTGGCGATACCTGGCCACGCCCTTATATCTCTCATAATAACTCGCAATGTAATTCCTGGCTGTCTTTAGGTCTATGCCCAACTCATCACTAAGCTTGTGTGGGCCCATCCCATAAATGATGCCGAAGTTGATAGCCTTTGCGATCCGTCTCATCTCAGGGGTGACCAACCTCCGTTCCACCCCCAAGATCTCAGAAGCGGTACGGGTGTGGATATCGTCACTCTGCTTGAATGCCTCCATAAAGGCCTCATCCTTTGAATAATGCGCGAAGACCCTCAGTTCCACCTGGCTATAGTCTGCCGAGACGAGATAGTGGCCATCTTCCGCTACAAAGCCTTTCCGGATTTCTCTTCCTTCCTCTCCACGAATCGGGATATTTTGGAGATTTGGATTGCTACTGCTCAGCCGCCCCGTGGCAGCGATCGTCTGATTATACGACGTATGGAGCCTCCCTGTAGCTGGTTCAACCATCTTCACCATGACATCAAGATAGGTGGACTTGAGCTTTGACAAGGTTCTGTAAGTGAGCACAAGCCTCGGTATCCTGTACGGAAATACGCATAGCTTTTTCAGGACTTTCACATCCGTGGAATACCTCTTGGTCTTGGTGGTCTTTTTTTGAACCGGGAGTTGAAGCTTTTCAAAAAGGACCTCACCCAATTGCTGAGGGGAGTTGATGTTAAATACCATACCCGCCTCATCATGAATTTCCCGTTCCATATGTTCGAGCTGCCGTGCAAAGCGGACCGACATCTCTTCAAAAAATCGGGTATCAATCCGGATGCCCGTCATCTCCATGTCCATAAGCACGGGTAAAAGCTTCATCTCCAGGTCGTAAAAGAGATCTTCGTTCTTGTCCTCTCGCAGTTTTTGATCCAGCACCCGTGACAATCTAAGCGTGATATCTGCGTCTTCACAGGAATACTCCATTGCCTTTTCCAGAGTGACCTCGGAAAAATTGAGCGCCTCTTTACCCTTACCCGTCACTTCATGATAACCGATCATTTTATGATTGAGATAGTGCTGTCCAAGGTAATCCAGGTTATGCTGCTTTAGGCCTGGATTAATAATGTAGGAGGCTATCATGGTATCGAAATGGATCCCCTTCAACTCAACCCCATGTCGCCTCAGGACCTCAGCATCAAACTTGATATTTTGCCCCACTTTGGCAATCAGTTCATCCTCCAGCACATCTCTCAAGATTTCTAGCGCTTCTAGCCATGCAAGCTGCTTTGGAACACCAGGATATTGGTGGGCAACAGGCAAATAGTATGCCTTGCCCTCCTCACAGGAAAAAGAGATTCCCACCAGCTTGGCCTTAACCGGATTTTGACTGGTGGTCTCAGTATCGATTGAGACCTTTCCCGCCTTCCGTATTTCTTTAGCCACTGTCTCCAATGCCTCCCTTGAAAGGCAAAGTCTATAATCTTTGGGCTCCTCTTCTCTGGTTGCAAACTGTTCCCACAGGTCCTTGAACTCCAGTTCTCGAAACATTTCTGCCAGTTCGCCACTCTCGGCCTTGCCCACCCGGAGCTGCTCAAGATCCGTCTCAAGAGGCACATATCGATCAATAGTTACTAGTTTTTTGCTCAAAATGGCTTGTTCACGAAAATTAATCAGATTTTCACTTAGTTTGACTTTCTTTACCTCCTTTGCATGATCAAGGACATTTTCGAGTGATCCGAATGATTTCACAAGGTCCAGTCCTGTTTTCTCACCGACACCGGGCACGCCCGGGACATTATCACTGGTGTCTCCAGACAGTCCCATTACATCGATAAACCTCTCTGGCTCAATGCCGTATTTCTCTTTCAACAAGGCATGGTCAGTGACCACATGTTTCATGGAGTCCCACATGGATATGTTGGGTGTGATGAGTTGTCTGAAGTCCTTATCTCCGGTTACGAAAACTACCCGATAGCCCCGAGATTCGAACACCCTGGCCAAGGTACCCATAATGTCATCAGCCTCGAAACCCTGTTTTTCTATCATCTTAAGGCCTAAACTTTTGACAATCTTCTTAGTTATCGGGATTTGTACGGCCATATCATCAGGCATAGGGGGACGATTGGCCTTATAATCTTCATATAGCCTGTGCCTAAACGTAGGCCCTTTTGAATCAAAGACAATGGCGAGATAGTTCGGTCCCTTTTCGGCAAGAAGCTTCAGAACCATCCTGGTAAACCCGAAACTGACATTTGTGGGGAAGCCCTTGGAATTGGTAAGGTTCCTTATTGCATGGTATGCTCGGTGGATATATGAAGTGCCGTCTACCAGATAGACTATTTCCTTTTGTTGAGGCATGGGTACGCTTTGTCAGATTGCAGTCTTAGCGCCTACATTGACAGCATAATATTTCTTGGAAAAATAACTATCTTCAATAGGTTACGATGTAATTTGACAAAGTAGACAAGGCCACCTCATACCTACAAAAGCGAGGATGCTGAAGAAAAGATATGATAATGGTTCCCTTCTCCCCCTCATGTTTCATCTGGGGGTATTGTTCACACACAAATGGCACAAATCTCAGGTAGGATCTATGTATTTGTCTATTTAGCATATTCCACAGCCCTGGTCTCCCGGATCACGACTACCTTTATTTGCCCAGGATACGTAAGCTCTTTCTCTATCTTTTTCACGATATCCTTGCAAACTACAAAGGCCTGGTCGTCAGTGATGATTTTCCCTTCCACGATAATGCGGATCTCTCGGCCTGCCTGAACGGCATATGATTTATTGACCCCATGGAAGGACATGGCAATCTTTTCTAGCTCTTCCAACCTCTTTACATAGGACTGCAGCATTTCCTGGCGTGCCCCGGGCCTTGCACCAGACAAGGTATCCGCCGCCTGCACCAAAACAGCCAACACGGACTCTGGGGGTATTTCCTCATGGTGGGCAGCAATAGCATGCACCACCTGGTCAGACTCCCCATGCTTCTTTGCGAGATCGGCTCCTATAGTGGCATGAGGCCCCTCAACCTCATGGTCCACAGCTTTCCCGATATCATGGAGCAAACCGGCCCGCTTGGCCTGCTTTACATTCAAACCTAGTTCGGCGGCCATAACACCACAGAGAAAACTTACCTCAATTGAGTGCTGAAGTACATTCTGAGCATAACTTGAACGATATTTCAATCGACCAATAAGTTTAACAAGCTCTTGACTAATTCCATGTACCCCCACGTCAAACGTCGCCTGTTCCCCGGCCTCCTTTATGGAAGCTTCTATCTCTTTACTTACCTTTGAGACTATCTCCTCAATCCTGGCCGGGTGGATCCTCCCGTCATCTATCAATCTCTCCAAGGATATCTTTGCCACTTCCCTTCTCACCGGGTTAAACCCTGATAGGATGACAGCCTCCGGGGTGTCGTCGATGATAAGATCTATTCCTGTGGCTGCTTCAATAGCCCGAATATTTCTACCTTCCCTCCCAATGATCCTCCCTTTCATTTCCTCGTTGGGCAAATTCACCACCGATACAGTCTTCTCAGCCACATAGTCGCCCGCATACCGCTTCACCGCCAACGCGAGAATTTCCTGGCTTTTCCTATCAGCCTCGGCCCTCGCCTCGTTTTCGATCTTTCGTATCAGTTTTGCACCATCATGCTTTGCCTCTGATTCCATGGAGTTGATCAGGAGCTGCTTCGCCTCCTCACTTGATACCCCCGCTAACTTCTCAAGTTGCTTTCTCTGCTCCGCAACAAGGCGTTCCAAATCGCCCCCTTTTCTCCTTAACTCCTTTTCAACTTGGTCGATACCCTTCTCTTTCTCAGCTATGCGGTTTTCTCTCTTTTCAAGTTGTTCAGTTTTTCTATCTATGTTCTCCTCTTTGTGAAAGAGACGTTTTTCTTGAATCAGCAACTGCTCTCTCTTTTCTTTCGTCTCTTTCTCAACCTCGATCTTCATTTGATAAAGGGTATCTTTAGCCTGAAGCGCGGCCTCCTTCTTTGTTGTTCTGGCCTCTTTTTGGGCTTCTGCCAGTATTTTCTCCGAGTATTTTTCTATGGACTCAGCCCTGCTTTCCACAATTTTTTTTCGGGCAAAAAAACCTATAAGTATGCCCACAATAGCGCCTAGCAGGACGATTCCAATTATATGAATCTCGCTCATGTTAAGCCAATGCTCCTCATCTTATTTAATTAATGTGGCTCAAAAACTGAATTGCGGTAATAGCCAGTTGGGAATAAATAAACCAACAAGGCAAAAGGCAAGAATCAAAGGGGGGCCAATCTTTCTATGAAAGTGGGCAAAAGGGGCTCGTCAGGTCCCAAAAGGGGCAGTTTTGACTTATCTTATTTCTCTTGATATTTGTACTTGGTCTGACCACCTGCAGGTTATCTCTCTTTGTTGCTTCAGCCATTTTATTACTGTGTGAATTATTCTCCCTCAAGGTAACCTGAACTCTCAATGTTTTGACCTTAACCTGAATATATCGTTTCCCCTGTGGAAGAGCATGTCTGTACGCATATTAAGAAATGTGATGAATTGGGGAAATATCTGTTGCCCCAATAAGTTATTGGCTGCGCTCCGCCACCTCTGAGAAGATACTCGATTTCCTCCCCCCAACCATCGGCAGATCTCTAAGTCCCCCAAAAAACAGACCCCTTTATCCTACTTCAATTAAAGAATCAATGTGGTAATTGAGTGCCTCTGCCCGCTTCTGAATATTCTCTATCAAGTGCTCACGCTCTTTCAATAGCTGAAAATATTCGCTGGCAATGTCAAAAGCTGCCAGGATAGCAGTCTTCCTTTCAGAAAGCCCCTCTGTGTTCTCCTTAATCTCCATAAATTTATTATTTACAAATTGTGCTATTTTTTGGACCTCAGCCTCCTCTTCATCGGTCTTAATGAGGTATTCATAATCAAGAATTCTGACTCTTATCGGTTTTGTCAAATGATGACCCTTAGGAACTAAATCTCGACTTGTTCGATCTTTTCCAGCAAGGAGACAATTCTTTGCTTTGTCTTATCTCTGGCCCCCCTCAAGTCTTCTAGTTGTTGAGTCAAATCAGTCAACTTCTCTTCTTGAATTCGAGATTTTTCAGTGAGAGATTCTTTTTCCTTTTTCAAGCCCATTATCAAACTGATAAGGTTGTTTACCTTCTCTTCAAGCAGCTGAAATTGCTCTATTTCTTCCCCTTTGCTCATACCGATCCTTTCCTCGTGCTGTTGCTTAAATCTACCGGTTTATTAAACGATAAGGCACCCCCTAAGTAAGGAGTGCTTTTACCCCTAAATATTACACACCAAACCGAAGGCGGAAATATATTATCCCTCAAGCCTTAAAAGGTCAATAAAAAAGGCAAGCACCTGCTGCTTGCCTCTTTACAGTATTTCATGGAAATCTTTAAGATTATCTTGCCTTTTCTGAAACCTTTATACGTGCGATAGCCCTTTTTAACCCTATCTCCGCCCTTGCGAAATCAATGTCCTCTGTGGCTCGGTCCTTCGAGAGTCTTTCCTTCGCCCTTTCCATTGCCCGCCGCGCACGATCCACATCAATGTCATGGGCCCTTTCAGCCGCATCCACCAAGACTGAGACCTTATCATTTGAAACCTCGGCAAAGCCTGGAGTTACAGCCAAGTATTTAGTTTGGCCTTTTGACGTGTAGCGAAGTTCCCCAGGCACAATCCCTGTAAGAAAAGGTACATGCCCCTCAAGAACGCCAAACTCTCCCAATGCCCCTGGCGCAACGACGCTGTCCACTTCCTCGCTCACCAAAACCTTTTCAGGCGTCACCACTTCCAGATGTAGCTTTCCCATGTATTACTTCCCTCTACCTGCTCGCAGCAGCCATTTGTTTTGCCTTCTCTTGGGCCTCCTCAATATTCCCCACCATATAAAACGCTGCCTCGGGAAGATCATCATATTTACCCTCGATAATCTCCTTAAAGCCCCTGACTGTTTCCTTTACAGGCACATACTTTCCAGGCTTGTTTGTAAAGGTCTCGGCCACATGGAAGGGCTGGGACAGGAAACGCTGGATTCTCCTTGCCCTCGCTACTATCAGCTTATCTTCATCCGAGAGCTCATCCATGCCCAGAATCGCGATGATATCCTGAAGATCCCTGTACTTTTGAAGAATCTGCTGGACCTGTCTTGCTACAGAATAGTGTTCTTCCCCCAAAACATTGCGATCAAGGATTCTGGATGTCGAATCCAGAGGGTCAACAGCAGGATAAATTCCTAGCTCAACGATCTGTCTTGATAGAACCACGGTGCCATCCAGGTGGGCAAAGGTGGTCGCAGGTGCCGGGTCTGTCAGGTCGTCGGCCGGCACATACACGCATTGTACCGATGTAATAGAACCCTTGGTGGTTGAGGTAATCCTTTCCTCAAGTTCACCAAGGTCGGTCCCCAAGGTGGGCTGGTAACCAACAGCGGAAGGGATGCGGCCAAGGAGAGCTGAAACCTCTGATCCGGCCTGGGTGAATCGGAAGATATTATCAATAAAAAGAAGCACGTCCTGGCCTCTCTCATCCCTATAATACTCTGCTGCTGTGAGAGCGGAGAGTGCCACCCGCGCGCGAGCTCCAGGCGGCTCGGTCATCTGCCCGTAAATCAAAGCTGCCTTCTCAATAACGCCGGACTCCTTCATTTCCAGATATAGATCGTTGCCTTCCCTGGTCCTCTCACCAACGCCGGCAAAAACACTGATCCCTCCGTGCTGCATGGCAATGTTATGGATCATTTCCATCATTACCACGGTCTTACCCACACCAGCACCGCCGAACATCCCCATTTTTCCACCGCGGGGAAATGGGACTAGGAGGTCAATGACCTTAACACCTGTCTCTAAAACGTTTACCGAGGTATCCTGCTCCTCAAACGTGGGTGCATGCCGATGAATAGGGTAGAACTCCGTAGCATCCACTGGACCCAGACCATCCACAGGCTTCCCCACCACATTAAGAATTCGACCTAAACATGGATCCCCCACAGGCATCTCGATCTGCGAACCGGAATTCTTGGCCTTCATGCCTCGAACCAGACCGTCGGTCACGTCCATGGCAATGCAGCGGACCACATTGTCCCCCAAGTGCTGGGCCACTTCTACCACAAGGTTATCTTCTTTATCATCAATGCCTGGGTTAGTGATGAGAAGCGCTGTAAGAAGTTCAGGGAGTTCTCCTTCTGAAAACTCCACGTCAACGACCGGACCTATGACTTGAATTACTTTACCCTCGTTCATCTTTAAATCAAGACCTCCTTCTATTTAAGACCATTATGCCTTTCTCAGGGCCTCAGCACCACCCACAATATCCATTAGTTCGGCCGTAATGGCAGCCTGACGAGCCTTGTTGTATGCCAAGGTAAGCGTCCCTATCAGTTCGTCGCAGTTGTTCGCTGCATTATCCATTGCAGCCATACGGGCAGCATGTTCGCTGGTCTCATTTTGCAAGAACGCATTAAGTATCTGGACACTGATATGTTTAGGGAGCAGATCTATCAATAGCTTCTCAGCCTCTGGCTCACAGAGGTGCTCTACACCACCCGTCTCTCCCTGTTGTACCCCACTCTTTGGAGGTTCCACTGGAATAATCTTAATTAACGTGGGCTCCTGCTTGGCTATAGCAATAAACCGGCTGTAAAGGACATACACTTCATCCACTTCATCTGAGAGAAATCGTTCAATGAAACCCCTGGTCATCTCATTTACGAAAGCCATATCGGTCTTGCCGTATATGTAGGTATAGCTTTTGGTGAGATTCAAACCTTTTCTCTTAGAATAGTCTCTGCCCTTTTTCCCCACAATGGTAAAACTACCCTCTATTCCATTGGCTTGCCGATCCTTTATCCACTTCTCGCCCCTATTAATAGCGTTGGCGTTGAAACTGCCGCATAGCCCTCTGTCTGCGGTAAAGAGAAGCAACTCGGCTCTGGACACCTGTTCTCTCTTTACAAGCAGGGGGTGAATATCAGGATCCAATTTGCTCGCCAGATTGCTTAGGATTGCGGAGAATTTTGTTGCATACGGCTCAAAGTTTTCCATCCTCCCCTGGGCGCCTCGTAGCCTGGCCGCAGCCACCATATTCATGGCCCTGGTAATCTGCCTTGTCTTCCTGACAGCGCCTATCTTATGCAAAACATCTCTCAAGGTTGCCATCTAAAACTCTCCTGCCCACAGCCTCCGTATCCTCTCCAAGTTGCATTCCCTTATACACCATATGCATAGAAGAGAAAGATCCGGGCCGGGGTTTATCAAATCTTAAGCTGCCGGATGGAAAACACCCTTGAATTCATCAAGGGCCTTCACCATTTTTCCCTCCAGCTCTTCATTTATGTCATTCTTTTCCTTGATTTCTGTCAAAAGTTCTGGATGCCTCGTTTCCAAGAACTCGAGCATCTGCTTTTCATAGTCGCTCACAGCCTCTACAGGCCATTCATCCAGATACCCCTTCGATCCTGCAAACAGTATTGCCACCTGCTTCTCTGCGGGCATAGGTTGGTATTGAGGCTGTTTCAGCGCCTCAACCAGCCTCCGGCCACGGTTAAGCTGCTGCTGTGTAGCCTTGTCCAGATCACTGCCGAATTGAGCAAACGCCTCCAGTTCCCTGAACTGGGCCATATCAAGACGAAGCGTTCCAGCCACCTTTTTCATGGCCTTTGTTTGGGCGGCACCCCCAACCCGGGAAACCGAAAGACCCACATTAATGGCAGGACGAAGGCCCGAGAAAAAGAGGCCAGGCTCGAGGTAAACTTGACCGTCGGTAATGGAGATTACATTGGTGGGAATGTAGGCGGAGACATCACCAGCCTGGGTTTCTATTATAGGCAGGGCGGTAAGAGACCCGCCTCCAAGGTCATCGTTAAGTTTGGCAGCGCGTTCGAGCAGGCGGGAATGGTTATAAAAAATATCACCCGGGAAGGCCTCACGGCCCGGTGGCCGTCTAAGCAAAAGAGAAACCTGTCTGTACGCAACAGCCTGCTTTGAGAGGTCATCATAGATGATCAGGGCATGTCTCTTGCTGTCACGATAATATTCGCCAATGGCACAACCGGAATATGGGGCGATAAACTGTTGTGTGGCAGGGTCACTTGCGCAGGCGGCAACCACAGTGGTATATTCCATTGCCCCGTGCCTCTCGAGTATATCAACAACCTGTGCGACGGTGGATTTCTTCTGACCTATGGCCACATAGATGCAGTAAATGTCAGTATCCTTCTGGTTAATGATCGCATCTACGCCGATAGCTGTCTTGCCGATCTGGCGATCCCCAATGATCAGTTCACGTTGCCCTCGACCGATCGGGGTCATAGCGTCGATTGCCTTAAGCCCTGTATACATCGACTCTTTCACCGGCTGACGCGCAATGACGCCAGGCGCCACCATCTCAATTCGCCGGTATTCAGTGGCCTCAATCGGCCCCTTTCCGTCAAGCGGCTGGCCCACGGCGTCGATTACACGGCCAAGCACGGCTTCGCCCACAGGGATTTCCGCTATTCTTCCCGTTCTCTTGACAGTATCGCCTTCCTTAATCTTGGAGTCATCCCCCATAATGGCGATACCCACGTTATCTTCTTCCAAATTAAGACAGAGGCCATAGATACCACCTGTAAATTCAACCATCTCCATGGCCATGGCCTTCTCAATACCGTAAACACGAGCAATGCCATCGCCCACCGACAAAACGATTCCGGTCTCAGTCACCTCTACCTTTTTATCGTAATCCCTAATCTGGTTTCGGATTATCTGAGTTATTTCTTCTGCTCTGATCTCCATTATCTATATTCACCCCTTTTCAGTGATTCTCTCAGCCCTTCCAGCTGGGCCTTTACACTTCCATCCAATACCAAATCCCCTATTTTTACGATAAGCCCTCCAATGAGTGACTCATCTTTTTCCACTTCTACCCTGACCTCCCTAGAGGTAAATCCTGCCAAGGCCTCCTCCAACTTGTCTAGCGTTTCCTTACGCAAGGGTCTAGCCGTAATGATTTCAGCACGGGTGACATTTGAAATCTCGTCAGTGAATCTTAGATAGCAATCGGTAATCTCCTGAAGAGCCGCTATCCTATTCTTATCAAGAAGGAACCTTAAAAAATTCTTCACCACCTCAGAGAAAGGGCTCCTCGCTAAAACAATTTCAAGAATTTCCTGTCGATTCTCTACTGAAAATACCCTGTTGGAAACGGCCTGAAAAAACTCCTTGTTGGCAGTGCAGAAGTCGCAGAATTCTTGGAGATTCCGCCCATAATCTTCGTAGTGCCCATCCTCCTGCCCTAAGCTGAGCAGTGCCCTTGCATACCGCCTGGAAATCTTTGAACCTCTCAATGTAACTTCTCCACTTTTCCCATGAAACAACTAATCAGTTGTCTCAATCACTATTTCTCTTTACTTAAAATATCCTCAATCTGACGATTCCTTGCTTTCTACATCTCAAAATAACCCGGGGAGAAATTAGCACCCAAATGGCAAGCCGGTTGCCGTACGAAGGCAGACCGAGGTGTCCGCGTTCCTAATTCTCACCGGATTTATCCCCCACCAGTGAAAGCACATCTGCAAGGAGTGGATAGCCTAATCCGGCATTACCGTCTATTAGCGCGGGTCTTACCGTCCCACCCCTTGAGCCGCCAATTATTCACTCTTCCCTGATAGTTTTTTGACCAATTTCCCAGAAAAAGCAGCGAACTGAACTCCCTAGGACCTCCACCGATCCCCACTTTTTATTCCGAACACTTCTTGGCAATGCCGATTTTTTCTTCTGCTTTCTCTTGAATTATGGCGGATAATTAAAAGGAGGGTAATGCCTTTTACAAAAAAAGAGGGCTTCTTGTCAAAACATTTTTAAACTAGAGGTTTGTTTTTTAAGGGCCGATCATTGTGAGAGAACTGCCACTTTCTTAGCAGCCTCCTCATTGAGTTTTTGCATCTGGCAATTTCCGTCAAAAATGACACCCTCATCTATGGTGACAACGGGGGCCTGAATATTCCCAAATACTTTCCCCGGCGTATGTATTTCGATCTTCTTCTCTGCACTGATATCACCGCGGACTTCACCACAAATAACTGCGTGGGAGACCTGGATTTGGGAGTCAATTACGGCAGTCTCACCTATAATCAAGGTGCCTTTGGCAAGTATGTCGCCCTTAAAACGGCCATCAATCCGGACTGTACCGGTAAAGGAGAGTTTCCCCTCAAACTCGGTATCCTTACCGAGAAAGGCATTGATTTGATCTCTGTTTTTTCTCATCTTCAAACCCCACCAGTCCCAATTTTTTTCTGAATAGCACATTGCCATTTCATTTACAACAGAAATTATAAATCAATCAATCCTTTAAGCAGATATTATTTAACTTTTAGGCACCCTTTTCCCCTGACACGAAGATAATAAAGCATTTGCTTAAACCGGCCAATTCTTCACCCCGAAAATTGATTGACAAGTCAATCAATTTTTGCTCTAGTATATTTCATGAAAAAAGGGACAGGTCCTATAAAGAAAGAAAAAGAGTCTACCATCTTTGACGCCGCCCTGAAGACTATCAAGCGAAAGGGTTTCCATAAGGCCAGGATGTCTGACATTGCCAAAGAGGCAGAGATATCTTACGGGTTGGTGTATCATTACTTCAAGAATAAGGAAGATCTCTTTGACGCCATTCTCAACCGATGGTGGAACGGGCTCTTTCAGCTCATGGCCGATATCAGTGAGCGTGAACATGATGTCTACAAGAAGCTCAGGCACATCATTGACTACTTCCTGGACACATACCAGAGCAACCCTGATCTGGTCAATATCTTTATCACAGAGATCTCCAGATCTACCACCAACCTGACCGTCAGCCGTTTAGAGCATTTCAAGAAATTCATATCCCTCACCGAAGGGGTGATTCTTGAGGGACAGGATATTGGGATACTCCGAAGGGATTTCAAGGCCCGCTACCTCACGAATATCTTTCTGGGATCCCTCGAGACGTTCGTTTCGACCATGGTCTTCGCAGATCAAAAAATCACGGGGAATTCCCAAAAAAACAAGATTGCGGATAGTATTCTGGAGGTCTTTTTCAACGGATCAAAAATCCAAGGGAAATGATTAGGGGAGCCGAAGAGATCATGGAGTTTTCTTTTACCGAAGAACAGCTGCTTTTCAAGGAACAGGTCGTCCGCTTCGCGAGCAAAGAAATCGTCCCAAGGGTACAAGAACACGAGCTCAGAGGAGAATTTGACTTTGAGTCCTTCAGGAAGCTCGGTGAGTTCGGAATCCTCGGCCTTCATTTTCCTGAAGAACTGGGAGGAAGCAATGCGGATGTGGTGACTACCGTGCTCGCGGGAGAGGCCCTGGGAGAGGCCGGGGTGGATGGTGGGCTTACCCTCGCCTATGGTGCCCACACCTTTCTCTGTGCGGATACCATATTCGCCCATGGAACAGATGCCCAGCGAAACAGATATATCCCTAAGCTGGCCTCGGGCGAGTGGATTGGATGCATGGGACTCACCGAACCTGGGGCAGGCTCCGATGTAGCCTCCCTCACCACCAGGGCCACAAAACGCGGGGACCGGTACGTGCTTAATGGAAATAAGATGTTTATTACCAACGGTCCCATTGCCGACGTGGCGGTGATCTACGCAAAGACAGAGAAAGACCTAAAACACGCCGGGATTTCAGCCTTCATAGTGGAAAAAGGGACACCCGGTTTCTCCACCGGAAAGAACCTGATCAAAATGGGGGTAAGGACGTCCCACACCTCAGAACTCATCTTCGAAGACTGTGAAATCCCCGAGGAGAACCTAATCGGTCAGGAAGGGGCCGGGTTCCTGATGGCCTTG
>DATKYC010000035.1:0-13021 GCA_035528695.1 Acidobacteriota bacterium
TATCGTTATCCCTCGAGCCTTCTCCTCAGGCGCCTTGTCTATCTGATCAAATGGCACATAATCCGCTAACCCCTTCTTCTCTAAATGCTTCGTAATAGCCGCCGTCAGCGTCGTCTTCCCATGATCTATGTGCCCTATCGTGCCTACGTTTACATGCGGCTTCGTCCTCTCATACTTCTTCTTCGACATCCTTGACCTCCTTGATGGCTCGCCAAAAAAGCGGCTCTATATTCTGAACTTTCCTTGTGGTCTCTTTATGTAAAAAACTGTTACCAGCGATAGTGGGCAAAGGCCTTGTTCGCCTCTGCCATCCTATGCGTGTCCTCCTTCTTCTTGATCGCAGCCCCCCTCCCGTTGGCGGCATCGACTAATTCTCCTGCCAGTTTGCTTGCCATTGTTTTTTCCCCTCTCTGGCTCGAGTAGCTGATAATCCATCGGATGCTCAACGCCTGTCTCCTTGATGATCTCACTTCTGTAGGGACCTGGTATGTGGAGCCACCAACCCGCCTCGATTTTACCTCTACCATAGGTTTTACATTATCAACTGCCTTTTCAAAGACCGTCAAAGGATCCTGCTTTGTTTTCCCCCGTATGATGTCAAGGGCACTGTAAAGACTCGATTGAGCAATGCTCTTCTTCCCCTTCTTCATCAGGTTGTTCACAAATTTGGATAGAAGCACGCTTTTATATTTTGGATCGGGTGTCACCCCTCGTTTGGCAACCACTCTTTTCCTAGGCATAAGATTCTCCAAAAGATATAGCTAGTAAAATCCTCAAAGACCTTTTGGCCTTTTGGCACCGTATTTTGATCGACCCTGCCGCCGATCGTCGACTCCGGTCGTATCCATCGTACCCCTAATTATGTGGTATCTTACCCCGGGCAAATCTTTGACTCTCCCCCCTCGGATCAAGACAACCGAATGCTCCTGAAGGTTGTGACCCATCCCCGGGATGTACGAAGTTACCTCAATGCCGTTTGTTAGCCTCACTCTCGCTACCTTCCTAAGAGCGGAGTTGGGTTTTTTAGGGGTTGACGTGTAGACCCTGACACACACTCCCCTCCTTTGAGGAGCCCCTTGGAGGGCTGGTGTCTTGACCTTCTTTTTTGGTCTACGACGACCCTTCCTAGTGAGCTGGTTAGTGGTCGGCATAAAATCTCCTTGCTCTTGGCTCAATAAACTGTTAAATTACCGGTGTAACCACGCCAGAATCCCAAAGCGGCAAAAGTATACTTCATATTTCCAACCAAGATTTTTGTCAAGCTCTTTTCAGCATTGCCATCAAGAAAGTTACTGGCTGACCCCAACCTCAATATCCCTGTATGCCTTCAAACCGGTACCAGCCGGAA
Organism: Acidobacteriota bacterium; assembly: GCA_035528695.1. Taxonomy (GTDB): domain Bacteria; phylum Desulfobacterota; class DSM-4660; order Desulfatiglandales; family Desulfatiglandaceae; genus DATKYC01. Next base: position 1,349 of record DATKYC010000035.1, read on the forward strand.
TCAAACGACCCATTATCACATTCTCCTTGAGGCCTTTCAGGTAGTCTATCCTCCCAGCCACACTAGCATCGGACAACACCTTGGTTGTCTCTTGAAAAGATGCTGCTGAGATAAAGCTTTCCGTGCTCAGTGATGCCTTGGTTATCCCCAGCAACAGGGGTTCCGCGTTGGCCGCTTTCTTTCCTTGTTCAATGAGTTTGTTGTTTTCCTCTTCGAAATGCCACTTCTCAACGTGCTCGCCCAAAAGAAACGGTGAATCACCCGGGTCAGTCACGTTTACCTGTCGCAACATTTGTCTGACAATAACTTCAATATGCTTGTCGTTAATCTTTACTCCCTGAAGCCGATACACTTCCTGGACCTCATCAACCAGGTATTTGGCCAACTCCTTGACACCCCTGACCCTCAATATATCATGGGGATTAACCGAGCCATCCATGAGCGCCTCACCCGCTCTCACGTAATCTCCATCCAAGACACTTACGTGCTTTCCTCTGGCTATGAAATAATGGGAGGGTTCCCCCACTTCAGGGGTAATTGTCATCTTCCTTTTGCCTTTAGTAATTTTTCCAAAAGAGATTATCCCATCTATCTCGCTTATGACCGCTGTCTCTTTGGGTTTTCTAACTTCAAAAAGTTCCGCTACCCGCGGCAAACCCCCTGTTATATCTTTCGTCTTGGTCGTTTCTCTCGGTATCTTGGCCAGAACCCCTCCCGCCCCCACCGCATCTCCTTCATTGACCATGATTATGGCGCCCAGCGGCAAATGATATCGCGCTTTAGCCCTAGCGCTTCCGGGCGAGCTGGCCGTCTTACCTGCACTATCTTTAATAGAAATCCTAGGTCTTATGTCAGGATCCCGGGGTTCAACTATGACCCTGCTTATCTTCCCTGTCACCTTATCCCGCTTTTCCTGCATGGTATCGCCTTCCAAAATATCGCCGAACTTCACCATACCTGGAACTTCCGTCATGATAGGGATGGTAAAGGGATCCCACTCGGCCAATACCTGATCGGGCTTGACTTTTTGTCCGTCACGCACCTTCAACGTGGCACCATAAATAATGGGGTATCGCTCGACCTCTCTTCCGCCTTTTCCCAAAATCGCAATCTCCCCATTGCGGTTCATGACCACGAGATTATTTGCCTGGTTTTCAACCGTTTTCAGATTGAGAAACTTGACCTGGCCCTGGTTTCTGGGCTGAATAGTTGTCTGTTCTACTCGTTTGCTTGCAGTACCACCGATATGAAACGTCCTCATTGTGAGTTGTGTACCAGGCTCGCCTATGGACTGGGCGGCAATGATACCAACGGCTTCACCAATATTGACCTCATGCCCGTGAGCCAAATCCCTCCCATAGCACTTTTTACATACGCCCCGTCTTACTTCACATGTTAAGACCGACCTGATCCTAGCCCTTTCCAGACCGGCATTCTCTATCCTCCCCACCGCATCTTCACCGATCTCTTCATTGGCCCTCACCAGTATCTCTCCCGTCACCGGATCATGAATATCCTGAAGGGACACCCGACCCAAAATTCTCTCTCCCACCCTCTGAAGGATTTCCCCCCCTTCCACGAGAGCGTCAACCCAGATCCCATCTACCGTGCCACAGTCTTCTTGGGTAACGATCGCATCCTGTGCTACGTCCACGAGTCTTCTGGTGAGGTAACCGGAGTTAGCTGTCTTCAATGCTGTATCGGCCAATCCTTTTCTGGCTCCGTGGGTTGATATAAAATACTGCAACACAGTCAGCCCTTCCCGGAAGTTGGAAGTAATAGGAGTCTCAATGATCTCCCCGGAAGGCTTGGCCATCAATCCTCTCATACCGGCCAATTGCCTCATTTGATCCTTACTTCCTCTCGCGCCCGAGTCAGACATCATATAGATCGGATTAAAACTATGGCCCTCACCCTTTTTCTTTCGAAGGCCCCCCATTTCCTCGGTGCCCATTTCCTTCATCATTTCCGAGGCCACAGCTTCGGTGGACTGGGCCCAGATATCCACTACCTTATTATATTTCTCCCCGTCGGTAATCAGTCCGCTCGTATACTGATTATCTATATTCCTTACCTCCTCCTCTGCCTTCTTTATGATCTCTTCCTTTTTCGAGGGAATGACCATATCATTCATGGAGATGGATATCCCTGACAGGGTAGCGTATTTGTAACCAATATCTTTCAGCCTATCCGCTAAAATAACCGTGGATTTAGTTCCTGCCCTTCGGTAGGATTCATTGATTAAAACACGCAGTTCCTTTTTGGTCATGACCGAATTGACAAGGTCAAAGGGAAGCGAATCAGACATGATCTCATACAAAAGGATACGGCCGGTCGTGGTTCCTTTGAGCTCTCCGTCTATTCTTACCTTGATTGAAGCATGCAAATCCAGCTCGCCAGCATCGTATGCAATCCTTACTTCTTTAGGGCTTGAAAAAACTTTCCCTTCGCCTTTTGCAAACGGCCTCTCCCGTGTCATGTAATATATCCCCAACACAATGTCCTGACTGGGGACAATGATAGGATCTCCGTGAGCAGGGGAGAGAATATTGTTGGTTGACATCATCAAGACCCTTGCCTCTATTTGGGCCTCAATGGACAATGGCACATGAACTGCCATCTGGTCGCCATCAAAGTCGGCGTTAAACGCAGTACACACTAGAGGATGAAGCTGGATAGCTTTACCCTCGATAAGGATGGGCTCGAAAGCCTGAATCCCTAACCGGTGCAGCGTAGGCGCCCTATTCAACAGTATGCAGTACTCCCTGACTACTTCATCAAGGGCATCCCAGACCTCCGGCACTTCTCTCTCCACCATCTTCTTTGCGCTCTTAATGGAGGTGACCAAACCTTTTTCGTCAAGTTTGTTGTAAATGAAAGGCTTGAAAAGCTCTAAAGCCATTTTTTTGGGAAGTCCGCACTGATGTAAGCGGAGATCAGGTCCAACAACGATGACCGAGCGTCCCGAATAATCCACACGTTTGCCAAGCAAATTTTGCCGAAATCTACCTTGCTTCCCCTTCAGCATGTCACTGAGGGACTTAAAGGGTCTCTTGTTTGCACCTGTGACAACCTTGCCTCTTCTCCCGTTGTCAAACAAAACATCAACTGCCTCCTGGAGCATCCTCTTTTCATTTCTTATAATAATATCAGGTGCATTCAGTTCTAAGAGCCTTTTCAGTCTATTATTCCTATTGATTACCCTCCTGTAGAGATCGTTCAGATCAGATGTGGCAAACCGACCGCCGTCAAGGGGTACAAGTGGTCTAAGATCCGGAGGCAACACCGGAATGACGTCCATAATTAGCCATTGTGGTCGATTTTTAGACTCCCTGAACGCATCAATAATTTTAAGGCGCTTGCCTAGCTTTTTTCGCTTTGCATCCGACTTGGTCTCCAGCATTTCAATTCTGAGGGCCTCTGAGAGTTCGTCAAGGTTGAGGCTCCGTAGCATGGTCTGAATCGCTTCTGCGCCAATGCCTGCCTCAAACCGATCACCATAGTCCTCTCTTGTCTGCTGCAGCTGTTCATCACTAAGCAGAGAACCTCTCACAAGGGGCGTATCCTTCGGGTCGATCACAATATAAGATTCAAAATAGAGGACGCGTTCCAGATCCTTCAGCGTCAAATCTAGAAGATTGCCCACTTTTGATGGAAGGGCCTTCAAAAACCAAATATGGGCTACAGGGGCAGCGAGATCAATATGTCCCATTCGTTCCCGCCGAACCTTGGACTGAATCACCTCGACGCCACACTTCTCGCACACGATACCCCGGTGCTTCATACGCTTGTACTTGCCACAATTACACTCATAGTCCTTGATCGGGCCAAATATTTTCGAACAGAAAAGGCCGTCTCTTTCAGGCTTAAAAGTCCTATAATTAATGGTCTCAGGTTTCTTAACCTCACCAAAAGACCACTCTCTGATCTTTTCCGGCGAGGCCAAAGAAATCCTTACAGCGTTGAAACTTGATGGGTCTTTTGGCTTTGTAAAGAAACTGTATCTTTCTTCCAATTCCTTTCTCCTTTACACAGTATAAACTGTTTAATTTTCGAATGGATGGCCAATTCAGAAAAGGGCATACCGTCACTACTTCCCGAGGTGGAGAATCTTACTGCCCTTTCTTGATCACCCCGATAATCCTGTGTTGTAGGTCTTGGCCCATCAACTAATTACCTATTACCTAATGAGATTTCAAAAACCTTAGGGCTGAGTATCCTCAAAGAGTTGAATCTCCAATCCAAGACTCTGCAGTTCCTTCATAAGCACCCTAAAGGACTCTGGGATTCCAGCCTCAAGAATATTGTTACCTTTGACAATTCTTTCATACATCCGGGTTCTCCCGGCCACATCATCCGATTTGACAGTCAGGAACTCCTGGAGGGAATAGGCCGCACCATAGGACTCCATGGCCCACACCTCCATTTCCCCCAATCTCTGACCGCCGAACTGGGCCTTCCCACCCAAAGGCTGTTGAGTGACGAGAGAATAAGGCCCGATCGAACGCGCATGGAGCTTGTCATCCACCAAATGATGCAGTTTCATTATGTACATTATGCCTACTGTAATCTTTTGATCAAAAGGATCTCCTGTGCGGCCATCATAAAGTGTTGTCTGCCCGCTTACGGGTAGCCCAGCTTCTTCCAAGCACTGCCTAATTTCCTCCTCATTAGCGCCGTCAAAAACCGGTGAAGCCATGGGTATTCCCTCTCTTAAAAAGCTCGCCTTCTCTCTCAGTTCTTCATCAGACAAGTTCTCAAGAATCTCGCGATATTGCTCTAATGGGAACACCCTCTTAAACTTGTCTCTCAATTCATGTGTATCTCCTATTTTATCCAGTAGCACCGCGACTTGTCTGCCAAGTTCACTGGAAGCCCACCCCAAATGGGTTTCCAGAACCTGTCCCACGTTCATCCTTGACGGAACACCCAGGGGATTTAATACAATATCTAATGGCGTGCCATCAGCGAAATAGGGCATATCCTCAACAGGAAGGACTCTGGACAAAACTCCCTTGTTTCCGTGCCGACCGGCCATTTTGTCCCCTACTGACAACTTGCGTTTTACTGCCACATAGACCTTCACCATTTTGATGACACCGGGGGCCAAATCATCACCGACACCCAATCGCTCTATTTTATCCTCAACCAGTTTACTGTTGTGCGACACCTTGCTAACATAATTCTCAACAATAGATTCCAGCCTCTCAATAACATCCATGGTGGCTCTGAGGTCTGCGCCCGCCCAGGCTTCAATCGGAACGCGATCAATATCCTCTTCTCTTATTGACTTATTTGAGCGCATAATAACCTCTCCCGTGCCCTTGCCGTGGAGATCAGTTTTCAGCTTTTTCCCAATGAGAAGGCCTCTCAACTTTTCTCTAGCACTTCTTCCAAGGACGTCCACCTCGTCCCGGAGGTCCTTCTTGAGCCTTAGAATTCCTTCCCTTTCAATAGCGAGGCTTCGCTCGTCCTTTTCAACGCCCCTTCTGGAAAACACCTTGGCATCTGTCACAATTCCTTGAACGCCAGGTGGTACTCTCAACGAGGTATCTTTAACATCTCCAGCCTTATCTCCGAAAATAGCCCTTAAGAGTTTTTCTTCAGGAGAGAGCTGGGTCTCCCCTTTTGGTGTTACCTTGCCAACCAAGATATCCCCCGCGTTGACCTCAGCACCGATCTTGATGACTCCACTCTCGTCCAGATCCCTTAAAGCGTCCTCACCCACGTTCGGTATATCTCTCGTAATTTCTTCCTTGCCGAGCTTCGTATCCCTCGATACAAGTTCGAATTCCTCTATATGAATGGATGTATAAATATCTTCCGTCACCACCCTTTCGCTGATAAGAATGGAATCTTCGAAGTTATACCCTCCCCACGACATAAAAGCGACCATCACGTTCTGTCCTAAGGCAAGTTCTCCTAGCTCGGATGCCGGGCCATCTGCAATGATCTGCCCTTTCTTCACAATGTCCCCAATCTTTACGATCGGCTTTTGGCTATAGCAGCTGTTCTGATTTGATCTCTTAAATTTGAGTAACTTGTAAATCTCTACTTCAGGTTCATCACCATCCGGCCCGCCTCTGCCGCCCGATCTGATGACTATACGTGAGGCGTCCACGTCTTCTACGACACCATCCCTTCTCGCAACTACACTGTTTCCGGAATCCCTAGCAACCACACTCTCTATTCCAGTTCCTACCAAGGGGGCCTTGGCCTTCAAGAGAGGGACTGCCTGACGCTGCATATTTGATCCCATCAAAGCCCTATTGGCGTCATCATGCTCCAAAAAAGGAATCAGAGAAGCGGAAACGCTCACAAGTTGATCCGGAGAAACATCCATATACTCCACATCCTTAACACTAATCTTTCCAGCCTCTCCCCTTATCCGCACCGCAGCTTCATCTCTTATAAACCTTCCTTCCTTATCCAGCGGAGCGTTGGCCTGGGCAATGGGATGGTCTTGTTCATCCAGTGCAGATAAAAAGTCAATCTCCTTGCTTGCCACTGAGTTTTCCACACGTCTGTAAGGTGTCTCAATAAAGCCAAACTCATTCACCCTCGCATAGGTGCTCAACGAGACAATCAACCCAATATTTGGTCCTTCCGGGGTCTCAATGGGGCAAATTCTGCCGTAATGGGTTGGATGGACATCGCGAACCTCAAATCCCGCCCTTTCCCTTGTCAGGCCACCAGGACCCAATGCGCTTAACCTGCGTTTATGTGTAACCTCCGCAATAGGATTCGTCTGGTCCATAAATTGAGAAAGCTGGCTAGTACCAAAAAACTCCTTAACCACAGCAGAGACTGGCTTAGAATTAATCAGATCATGGGGCATCAAGGTCTCCACTTCCTGAAGACTCATTCTCTCCTTAATAGCCCTCTCCATTCTCACAAGCCCTACCCTATATTGATTTTCCAGCAGCTCTCCCACAGCCCTCACACGTCTGTTTCCGAGGTTATCAATATCATCCACCATTGCCTCAGCATTCCTCAGCTGTATCAACTCTTTGACGGCAGATAGGATTTCTTCCTTTCGCAACGTCCGCTCATCGAGTGGCACATCAAAGCCAAGTCTGTAGTTTAATTTCAGACGTCCCACCTTCGAGAGGTCATAGGTGTTGATATTGAAGAAGAGGTTGTGAAAAAAGCCATTGGCTACCTCCTGGGTAGGGGGACTGCTTGGGCGCATTTTTCTGTAAATATCCAGTACCGCTTCATCAGGGGTAACTATCTTGTCCAACAGCATGGTATCCCTTATGGAGGTACTGACTCCCTGTGCATCCAAGACAAGACATTCTATCTGGGTGATCCCCTTTTCCTGAATCATTTCAAACACGTCACGGGTAAGCGGTTGATTCCCTTCAACAAGCACTTCGCCCGTGCCAGGGTCTACTAAATCATCTGCAATCACTCGGCCCTCAACATCTTCAAGATCAATAGGTATACGCGTCATCCCGGCCAATTGAAGGGCTCTGTGTAGCCGTTTGGTATACTTCTCCCCTTTCTTGCATAAAACTTCCCCGGTTTGGGAATCAACAATATCCTTTGTGGCCTTCTTCTGATACAAATTATCTATATTGGCCTCTCGCCAGCATCCCGTCTTTTCAATACCAATAATCTCCGTTGTATAAAATTCACGCAGAATATCCTTGGTCGAATATCCGAGGGCCTTTAGGAGTATTGTAACCGGAAACTTCCGTCTTCTATCGATGCGAACATATAAGATACCTTTCGGATCAAACTCGAAATCCAGCCAGGATCCCCTCAAAGGGATAATGCGAGCTGAGTAAAGAAGCTTTCCGCTGGAATGAGTCTTACCTTTGTCATGATCGAAAAAGACGCCCGGTGAACGATGGAGTTGACTTACAATAACCCTTTCGGTCCCGTTGATGATAAAAGTTCCCCTATCAGTCATCATGGGAATAGTACCGAAATAGACTTCCTGTTCTTTAATGTCCCTGATACTTTTTGCGCCATCAACCGTGTCGGTATCAAACACCACCAACCGCACGGTCAGTTTGAGGGGAGCCTCATAGGTCATCCCTTTATTGAGGCAATCATCTTCGTCGTATTTAGCATCAGCAAAGGTATATCTTACGAATTCCAACGAAGAGGTCCCTGCAAAGTCATGGATGGGAAAAACGCTCCGAAATGCTCCTTCAAGCCCTATATCCTCGCGCTCCTCTTGCGGAACATCCTTTTGCAAAAATCGCTCATAGGAACCTTTTTGCATATCTATCAAGCTCGGGATCTCTATAATTTGCTCAATCTTCCCGAAATTCCTTCTTATTCGCTTGTTGACAGCACCCTTTCCTAACATTGCATCTCCTTTGATATACGAGTTAGGGTTTACGGGGCAAGCAATCTTAACGCGTAACTCGTCACAAGGTTAGTAGGTGTGGTACGCTTTGTCGTTCACTTTAACTTATCCTGGCCCCCAGTCTTATACGTACCCTACTTAATCTCAACCGTTGCGCCTGCTTCCTCAAGTTGACTCTTAATCCTTTCCGCCTCTTCCTTCGTAACCCCTTCCTTTACAGGACTAGGCACTTCATCCACCACAGCCTTGGCCTCTTTAAGACCCAGGCCGGTGATGGCGCGTACTTCCTTAATCACCTGAATTTTTTTGTCCCCTACAGCTGTTAAGATAACGTCAAACTCTGTCTTCTCAGGTGCCTCTTCCTGGGCTTGCGCTGCAGGTGTTGCCGCAGCTATGCCCACAGGTGCGGCGGCACTTACTCCAAACTTCTCCTCCAATTCTTTTATAAACTCTGAAAGTTCAAGAACGGTCATACTCGAAATAAACTCAATGACATCTTCCTTGCTGATACCCGCTGACATATCTATCTTTTAACCTCCGTCATTTTTCATTAAGGCATTACATTCCTTTTTCCGATTCAATTGCTTTCAACACATTTAGTAGCTTAGCAATAATGCCACTCAAAACTCTCACCAAAGAAGCCGGAACAGCCTGCATAGCTGAAAGAGCCTGTGCCAGAAGCACATCTCTTCCAGGCAATCTCGCCAATCGCTCAACAGCCGCAGCATTTATCACCTTGCCAGATATCTGGGCAGCCTTGATTTTGAAAAACTCAAAATCCTTATCAAAGTTGACCACAATTTTTGCGACTCCGACAACATCGTCGTACGTAAGCGCTATAGCCGAAGGGCCCCTCAGGTGATCTTTTAACAATGCTGTGTCGGTCTCCTGGGATGCGAGATTCAGTAGTCTGTTCTTTACTACCTGAAATTCCGCATCTACTTTCTTGAGCTCTTTTCTTAGCCGACTTAGAACTTCAACATTAAGGCCTTGGTAATCCACAAGGAAAGTACCCTGGGCCTTTTCCAGGCGGCTCCGAAGTCCGACTACGAATTTATCCTTTTCTTGCCTATTCATATTCACCTCCTCTCCGTTCGACAATTAATATGCCAAAGTCAGAGGTGCAGACTATGGAATCTCATTAAACCAGTCTCGGTAGGCGATCCATTTAAGCCGATAACAAACATCCTTAGGGCTCATAACCCCTCGTGTGGTTGCCTAGGCACCTACTGTCTTTGACTATATATCACGGGTGGCAGGTCATGATTTCTCAAGAGGTCAACTTGGGCTTTCTAACCGTAACCCGTAACTTTTGTATTTCTATTGGGCTAAAAGATCTTTTACATATGTAGGGTCAATCTTGATTCCCGGACCCATAGTTGTGGAGATGGCTATTCCTTTCAGATATGTACCTTTGCTTGCAGGAGGTTTAAGTCGAAGAATGGTATCCATAAAGGCAGCAATGTTTTCCAATAGTTTTTGCATCCCAAAGGAAACCTTTCCCATGGGTGCGTGCACTATACCCGCTTTTTCCACCTTAAAGTCTATTTTTCCAGCCTTTATTTCTTTCACCGCTTTGGTTACATCAAAGGTTACCGTCCCAAGTTTTGCGTTTGGCATCAAACCTCTCGGGCCCAAAATACGTCCGAGTTTTCCGACAGAACCCATCATGTCTGGAGTAGCGATTGCCTTGTCAAATTCGAGCCACCCTTGCTGGATCTTCTCCACAAGATCATCGGAGCCCGCATAATCTGCGCCTGCATCGAGTGCCTCCTTCTCTTTTTCGCCTTTAGCAAAAACTACCACGCGGACCTTTTTTCCGATTCCGTGTGGCAAAACGACACTACTCCTGATCATCTGGTCAGCATGTCGCGGGTCCACTCCAAGCTTCACAGCCAAATCTACATTCTCATCGAATTTCGCGTAAGCGGATTCCACAGTCAATTGGACCGCCTCTTCAAATTTATATCTCCTCGATCTGTCGATCTTTTGGGCACTATCCCCGTATTTTTTCCCTTTTTTGCCCATGTCTTTTCTTCCTCTCAGGCTAAGACTCTGTCACCGTAATACCCATGCTTCTGGCCGTTCCCTCAATGATCTTGACCGCACCCTCTAAATCGTAGGCATTCAAATCCTCAAACTTTCGCTGTGCGATTTCTACCACCTGCCTTCGGGTCACCTCCCCCACTTTTTCCCGGTTTGGTTCACCCGAACCCTTGGCTATTTTCGCCACCTGCTTGAGTAACACCGAGGCAGGAGGTGTCTTCGTAATAAAGGAGAATGACCTGTCAGCATAGATTGTAATAACCACAGGAATAACAGTGCCTAGCTGATCCTGTGTTCTTGCATTAAATGTCTTACAAAACTCCGCAATATTAACTCCGTGCTGTCCCAATGCAGGACCGATGGGTGGCGAGGGGTTTGCCTGTCCACCCTTCACTTGAAGTTTTACGGATCCAATAACTTTCTTTGCCATTGGCTAAACCTCTTCTAAGTTGATGCTCTAAAAATCCTCTAGCCTACGTCCCGAAATCAATCGTTTTTGGCGCCGTTCCGGTTGAACCAGCCATTGGCTCTCCATTGAAGGCCTCAGGATAAAAAGAAATCGTCCTAGGTCCTGTTTACCTGAATAAAATCAAGCTCCACAGGTGTCGGACGTCCAAAAATAGTAATTAGTACCCTTACTTTTTCCTTATCAGGCTTCACTTCCTCCACAATACCCTGGAAATTATTGAAAGGACCGTCAATGACCCTAACCTCGTCCCCCTCTTCAAAGCTGTGTTTGGGCTTGGGTCTGCTCACTCCCTCTTCCATCTGCTGAATAATTCGCTGTGCCTCTTCATCTGAGATGGGCGTGGGCTTGACCTCTCCCCCAACAAATCCTGTCACCTTAGCAGTACTCCTGACAGTATGCCAAGTCTCGTCATTCAATACCATCTGGACCAGGATGTACCCAGGATAAAATTTTCTGGATGAAGTCTTTTTTCGACCTTTTCTAAGCTCTACCACTTGCTCAGTAGGAACAAGGATTTTCCCGAAGTACTTCTGCTGTCCACGTATCTGTATCATCTCTTCGAGATTCTTTTTTACCCTGTTCTCAAAGCCTGAATAGGTATGGACTATATACCACTTTGGATCCACGATAACCTCGTACTCGATAAGAGGTTCGTAACTTTCCAGGCAAACCCTAACAAGTAATTCTGTGTTATACGAGCTTACCCTACAATGTTCTTGATGATTTTGATGAGGCCAAAATCCACAAGACCGAGAAAGAAAGCAACAAGAAGACTCAGCACAATAACCACAGCCGTAGAGGCCAACAACTCCTTGCGGGTGGGCCACTTGACCTT
>DATKYC010000036.1:0-4737 GCA_035528695.1 Acidobacteriota bacterium
CACTTCCGTTACCGGGAATATTGGAGTGATAGCCATGAAGTTTAACGTCGATCAGCTGCTCTCAAAGGTGGGGATCCAGACGGAAACCGTGAAATCGGCAGACAAAAAGGATATCTGGAGCCCATTTAGACCGAGTACCCCTGAAGAGAAAGAGATCATCCAGACCGTGATAGACACCTTCCATGATAGGTTCGTGGGGGTTGTGCATGCCGGGCGCAAACCCCTTTTGAGTCAAGAGGAGGTCGAGAAGCTTGCAGATGGTCGTATATTCACGGCAGAACAGGCACTGGCAGCGAAGCTCGTTGATAAGATCGGTTATCTGGACGATGCGGTCAAGGCAATGAAAGGGTCGCTCAACCTGACAGAGGCCAAGGTCATTACCTACTCTCGTCCCGGAAGCTACAAAGGGACTATTTACTCAGGCCCGCCTCGAAGCTCCGATACCGACATCAACCTTATCGCCGTCAACGGTGATTTCCTCTCTCTGATACCGGAGGTGCAATTCATGTACCTGTGGCGACCTTAGGGAAGAGTTCGAGGCAGACTCCACTGATGAAAGAGCGAAAAGAGTTCTGCCAGCTGACAGAGTGAACCCTACTGTTTTAACTGCATAGGGTGCTTCTGGCATTTCTGAATGGAGGCTGATTCGAATGCTCCAGTAAGAACATAATAGTGCTATGCGGGGTACTCGAGATTTCTATTGACAAGCCGTCGAAATCAGGGTAACCAAAGATTGGACTATTCATTAGACCAATCTCATGGCCCAACAAGAATTCCCATCGTTAGTCCCACCTAAGCGAGAGAGACTCCCGGATGCGATAGCATCACAAATCAAAACCCTGATCTTTTCCAATAACTTGGCAGAAGGGCAGAAACTGCCTTCAGAACGGGAGCTGGCGGTTCAGCTGGGGGTCAGCCGAGTTGTAGTGCGAGACGCCTTGAGATCATTGGAGCTCTCGGGACTCATCGAGATTCGGCCCGGTTCATTGGGCGGCGCATATGTAGCATATAATCTCTATAAGCCCTTTCTCAATTCCATTTACGACCTGTTCCGCGAAGGCAAACTCACCCTGCATCACTTCTATGAGGTCAGAGAGGCGATTGAGCGTTCGAGTATAGGGCGAGCGGTGACAAGAGTGAGTGAGGAGGATATTCGCAGACTGGAGAGGATAAACCGGAAACTCATCGATGATATAGAAGATAAGACAAAGCTCCGCGAGCACAATCTGGCGTTTCACCTGGCCATTGCAGATATTTCAGGGAACCCCTTAATAAAAATGATGGTCCAATCCTTGATCGAACTGTTGAATACCTTGTACCCTGAGTCTCGCCAATCTTCTGAATACATCAGGGACACCTACCGACGACACGAGGCCATCATAGGGGCATTGAGAGAGAGAAATGCCGAACAATGCCAGAAAACAATGGCTATTGACACGGAGCACACGAAAAAACTCGTCGTCTAATTGAAACTCAAGTCAAGCTCTGTGCAATGTTTCATTACTTTCCTTCGCCAGAATGTCCCGCTCTTCAGAGTGGAGAGGCTCCACTTTATTTACCTGTGATTATTGTTCCAGTTTCTTAGGTCGCATAAGGAGAATGCAGTGAAAAGACCATGTATTTCCAATCGCGTTCTGTCTCCCCCGGTCGGCGACAGGTGTTTCTGCGCTCTGTAATCGGTAAAGACGGCATTTGAGTGCCATGGGATATGGCGGCGTCCGGTTGGCATGCTGCTTATGGTTTCCTACTCTGGTGAATGGCGGTGAGGTGGTTCCAGCTCCATCTGTTGTTCCTGGCCCATGTCTGAGGATCTGACGGGTATGCAGGCGGATGGGTAGAACGGAAGCACGCGGTAACCGCTGATCATGGTAACTTTTATTAACCATTTAGAGAAGGAGGAGGAAAATGAGAAAGAAGAGGTCTTTGGTAGGAACGGGTTTTTTTTGGATTGCAACATGTTTGATAACCATTGCCCTTACCATGGGGGCCTCTCGTCCCGCCCTGGCGCAGGAGAAATTCGAGCTGGATATATCCACCCTTCCTGCTGGATTTTCTTCCTATATTATGGGCGTGGCCTTGTCTGAGCAGATCAATAAAAACAGTACCTGGCTGCATGCCACCGCCATGGAGGGGCGGGGTCCTGCCGAACACATGAAGACCCTGGTTACGAAGCCGGAAAAAAGAAAGGATTATCTGTTCTTCAATACCCCCTGGGATGTATGGGAGGCAAACCACGGATGGGGAGCGTATAAAAATTTCCCCTTTGACTACAGTGAATTCCGTTTTGTTTGTATCTTGGGGATAGCAGGCAACGGGCTTTGCACCCTCAATCCAGACATAAAGACTCTAAAAAATCTGGTGGGCAAGCGGGTGATCCTTGACTCTGCTCCGGGGAAAAGCCGTCAAATGACGTACACGGGTATCCTCGAAGAAATGGGTATCCCGCTTGATAAGATCAAGTATCAATATTCAACCGGAAAGATGTCCGCCGACACCCTCAGAGACGGACTGGTGGACGTCATCTATACCGGGCATGTTCTAAAAAAGCTCCCCAATGTGTGGGCCAATAGCCCTTTTCAGGCAGAGCTCGTAGCCACCAAGAAGGTGTATTTCATCTCCTTTGATCTGGAAACTGTGCAGGCATATAAGGCAAAAACAGGTCATCCTCTGGGTGTAGTCATGGTACCGTCCAAGATGCTCAGCCCGCAGCAGGTCGAACCCTGTGGCATTCTTATTAAGCCGCTCGGCTTTTGTGCCCACATCAGCATGCCCGATCGGGTGGTAACGGAAATCTGTCGAGTGGTTTACGAAAATGCCCATAAATTCAGGGAATATAACCCCATTGGTGAAATCATTACCAAGGAGACAATGGCCTCCTTAAGTATACCTGCTGAGGCATATCACCCGGCCGCGGTCGCGTTTTTTAAGGAAAAAGGCATTAAGATCACGGGCTTCGATGTTCGCTGAAGGTGCTATGCATCACGTTCTAGTGACGGAGTTAAGGGTGTGGCACTTCTTCTGACGGCTTCGCGAAGGCCCGATACGGGCCTTTCGTGAGGCCGTGTATCGATTCACGAAAAACGGGATCTTGCATCAAAAATGAAGGGCTGGGCCCTGAGCCCAAACAAGGGGGGACTTTACTCCCCGCACAAAGAGAGCCGGTTTTATGCCTTTGAGTTTGATTGATCTGGCCTGGTATGGGCGTCCAGAGGCGATGGAGCACATGAGACCCGTGGTATGTGCAGAACCTACTCCGTTAACAGGCAAACACGGTAGTCCTTGAGGGAGCGAGAAACATGGATACCTTATCAAAGGAGATTCGAGAAAATAGGGCCTATATGTTGGTAGTGATTCTTGGCCTGGCAATGGCGATTTATCATCTTGTATCCACCCAGGTGTTGCTGCAGGCGGCCAAGGCCCATTTCAACACGCACCTCGGCTTCTGCTTGTTGGTGCTGTTCATGGATCTCTTTGCCAAAACGAAAGGCACATATCGACGTCTGTGGCCTTTGGCTCTCGCGATCTTAGCGCTGATTTCCACCGGATACGTGCAGCTTCTTTGGCCTGACCTGGAGGATAGGGCCTATTTCAATACCAATCTGGACCTCGCCATAGGGGTCATATTGATTATCCTGGTTCTCGAGGCCACCCGCAAGGACTTCGGCATTGTGCTGCCCATCATCACCCTCCTCATTGTTCTTTATCCGTTCGTTGGCCGCTCGTTTCCGGAGCCCTTTCGCTGCCAGGCAATGGATCTGGACCAGACCATATCGAATCTTTCCATAGGGCTTCAAAACGGTATTTTTGGCATTGTTCTGCCTACCTCTGCAAATTTCATCTTCTTGTTCGTGCTATTCGGAGGGGTGCTCCAGGGTTTGGGTGGGACCAAGTTCTTCATGCTCTTTGCAAAAGTAGTTACAGGGAGGATGCAGGGGGGCCCGGGCATGATGGCGGTCATGAGCAGTTCCCTTGTTGGGTCGATAACCGGAAGCGCAGCGGCAAATGTGGCCATTACCGGGTCATTCACCATTCCGCTGATGAAACGGGTTGGCTACAAACCGAAATATGCGGCTGCCATTGAGGCTGCTGCCTCAAATGGGGGCCAGATCATGCCCCCTGTTATGGGGATCGTAGCCTTTGGCATGGCGGGCATCACCGGGACACCCTATCTGAAGATTATCATCATGGCACTGATCCCTGCTCTGCTCTACTTCTGGGCTGTCGGCCTCTATGTCTATTTTCGGGCAGGGCAATTCAGGATTTCAGCCATGTCCGATGAGAAGGTCCATATGAAGGAGTTGCTCTTTTCATTTCCGTCGTTCATTACTCCCTTCATCGTAATCTTGGCCCTCTTTGTCATGGGCTATAGCGTCATGTACGTTGCCTTCTGGGCTATTGTGAGCTCGGTGATTGTGTCATTCCTGCGAAAAAAGCGCCCCTCCCTTGGTCAAGTGATCCAGGGCTTTGTCAGGGGTGCCAGGGCCGGTGCAGGAATTGGTGCATCTGCTGCCTGTGTGGGGCTTATTATGGCCACCGTAACCATGAGCGGTCTCGGTGTAAAGCTCTCCTCCGGCATACAGGCATGGAGCGGAGGGCATCTCTTGGTTGCACTCATCATCATAGCGGCGGTTTGCGTGCTCATGGGTTTTGGCGGGCCTTCTTTGACGGCGTATTTTATCGTATCCATGTTTGCCGCCCCAGCGCTGATGAAAATGGGCATCGGCTTTGAGCAGTCAC
>DATKYC010000037.1:0-4003 GCA_035528695.1 Acidobacteriota bacterium
TGCTTTGGCCGGTTGATATCTCCCTTCTAAATAGGCCTGTATGACATCCATGATCTTTCCCTTAACGCCCGTCACCACCTCAACACCTGCAGCTTGAAGGACTTTGAAGGCCTTGGGGCCGCAATTTCCCGTTAAGACCGCATCTGGATTATGTGGAATGATTGTCTGGGCAGCTTGAATCCCCGCTCCTTGCGGGAGATGGAGGCTCTGGGTGTTCTCAATTACCTCAAAGGACATCGTCTTGGTATCAACCAGTAGAAACCTTGAGGCCCTCCCGAACCTGGGATCCACCTCACTGCCGAGATTTTCACCTTGAGAGCTGATAGCAATGCGCATTTCCGCTCACCTCCCTTTCACTTGTCCTCAAATTTCCAACCCCTCTAGTTGACTTTTTCCGCCTCTTTTTCAATGTCCCGAAGCCTGCCTTGAATCGCCTCCAGTTCCTCTTTCAAGACCACTGCCTGATCGTTGAGGAACTCCATCTCTTGGCCCCTTGTGGGGGGATCAGCAAATGGGGGGGACCAGGAATAACCTGGTTGTGATCTCATCCATCGAGGCATTGCTGTAACCCAGTACATGTGGCGATAGCCCCGACCACGGCCTCGACCCCATCCGGACCAGGGTCCAAAACCGCTCCGCGCGAAATGCCTTTTATAAGGGTTGCACCAGCCCCGAGCGCCTCCTGTCATGGATCCCATTCCCGTGGGACCGCTTCCATCAAAACCTGGCATGGTCTACACCTCCTTTCTGTTAAACCAGTCTTTATCTGTTTACAATAGCACCTTTCATGCCAGGAGGCGAAAAGATGAAGCAATCGATATAACTTATTGAATTAGTAAAGCAATCTTAGCTGGCAATTATCTGTGAATGGGTCACGAGTTGTTGCGTTATTTCATTGGAGCAAGGATAGAGGTCGGGAAGCATTGCAGATATGCAATAAACTATCTCTTTTTTGCCCAGCTCTCCTGTGGCGGGGTTTTAGGATTAAGACGCTCCCTCTTTGGCGAGATGATAGGACATGTTTGGATTTTTCAAGAAAAGGAGCTGAAATACCTACCTTTTTCTTCTATTCGGGATTTCTTCCACGCTTCAAACATCCTGTTTTAGGTCAAATTGTCCGTCAGATCAGGGGCACCCTCTCAATTGGCATAATCCTTGCCAATCTCACAGAGATGGGGCCCTTGAGCTGGTTTTTCCTGCGATTTTCCTGGAATCTAAAAGGAGATGAAAAGTCCAAAACCAAAGCCGTCATGATTGAACACCTCATATGGCTTATTATTGCAGGGCTGGTCCTGTTTGTCATAATCGGCCTATGGTTCGGCATCCACTACTGGTTGACCCCACACATAAAGAGCCCTGATGGGAAGGCTCGCATTACCGGCCGTTGTGGTGATACAATGGAAATATGCCTCAAATTCAATGGAGATCGAGTTATACAAACTTCTCACTGGAGCGATGGATGCGCCTATAGTCTAAACTGCGTATATGCTGCTACTGACCTTGCCAGAGGAAGAACCCCAGATGAGATTCTAGAAGTTGATGCCGATCTCATCCAGGAGTCAATAGGCGGCCTCCCGAGAGATTACATGCATTGCGCTCAGCTAGCTGCTGAGACCTTACATTCGGCACTCCACGATTATATGCTGAAGCAAAAAGCCCAAAACCAATGATACAGGTAGTGAGGGGTCTTCAGTATTGACAGCTATCAACCTCATTTTCAATAGGGTAGGTCTCTTGTAGTACTCTATCCGTCTGATTTCAAAGGAGGTTCGGACAATAGCCCGTGTCGCCCTAGCGGAAAGCAGGCCAAGATTTTTCAATGGACTTTTCGCGACCCTTTGTGTGACCAGGGATGCGAAGGAGGAACTGGGCGCCTTCCTGGACAGGCCAAAGCCTGAATGGGAGGCAAGATAGGCAGAGAATCTAGGTCTTAAAGAGGGTACAAAGGCGGGTTCAAATACAAAATTGCTGTCAAGTAAGCGAGGAAGAACTAAATCATGCCAAATCTTCTCTTTTTTTCGAGGAACCGGTGTACCAATGTCGAACAGATTGACGAAAAAACCATGAGGTCCTCCTGCCATTTACAAGACACCTTTACGGACGCCTACGTTGAAATCTTGGTTAAGCTCCCTGATCTTGAAATTACCGAAGTTAAGGCGGAAGTCCGCCGCTGTCCCCAGAATGTAAACCCCATTGAGATTGACTCCCTTCAAAAAGCGGTTGGCGTCCGGATAGGGCCAAGCATGCAAAAAATACTCAAAGGGCTCATTGGGGTTACAGAGGATTCCAAACAACTGGCCTTTATGGTGGAGGAATGCTGCCATGGTATCATTCTCTGTTTCACCAAGGATGAACTGCAAAAAGCCCCTAAGGACAAAGAGAATACCAAAGAATTCTATACCAATATGGTAAAGGAAAACACCAGGTTGTACAATCGCTGCGCAGCCTTTGCCGCGGGCAGTTCTCTTGTAGAGGGCATCGAACCCCCTTAGAGAATGAAGACATCGAGAGTTCTGTCATTATTACCAACAAGAAATTCCCCATATAGCAAAGCCAGACAAGGGAGTTACTAAAGACATGTTCAAATTCATCCGAAACAAGCTGGTTGGCATTGAAAAAAAGGATCAGGATACCTTAGTCGCTCACGGCATACTCGATGATGACATTTACAGCCTGGAAATAGACGTTTCCATAAGAACCTCTAATATGGAAATCCTGGCCATAGATGGCAGGTGGAATCGTTGGACCACACCAGAATGCCCTAGGGCAATCCCTTTCCTTCAAGACGCCATCGGTTTTTGCATTGAGGAGGAGGGCTTTTCACAGAGGGTCCACAAAGTTATAGGCCGACAGGCATGCCGGCATTATGCGAACCTTCTTCTTGAGTGCTGTTATACAGCAAAGGAAGCGGCCACGTTGATAAGGGGTGAGAATAGGGAACGAAAAAAGGACAAGTTGACCTCAGAGGACTCTGACAGAGCAGAAACGAAAGCTGCCTGCGAAACCGACGTAGCCCAGCCTGTCACTTCTGAGAAAGGGGCTGAAAAAAAGGAGGGAATCAGCGATGAGCTTCCCGTACAAAAGGGTTCAGGAAGAATGTTTATCGACTTACACGTCCATACGTCCCCTGCCTCCCCTTGCAGTTCGGCCTCTGTAAATCAGCTTCTAGAAGAGGCCAAGTTGATCGGTCTGGATGGCATTTGTCTCACAGACCACAATTATGTATGGGATGCCAATGAGGTGGAAAATTTAAGGCAAAAGCATGGCTTTCTTGTTCTCAGGGGGAATGAGATCACCACTGATCAAGGCGATATGATTGTCTTTGGTCTGGATAAGGATATCAGGGGGATCATCAGGCTGGAGAAACTGAGAGAGATGGTCTTAAGGGTCGATGGGTTTATGATCGTAGCCCATCCTTTCAGGGGGTTCTTGACCTTTGGGGTTGGGCAACTGGGATTGACCCCTGAAAAAGCAATGGAAAGACGCATCTTTAGATTGGTTGATGCCGTGGAAGTCCTTAACAGCAAGGTTACGGAAAAAGAGAACAGTTTCGCTTCGGAGGTTGCTTTGGGCCTTGGTCTTCCGACAACAGGGGGCAGCGATGCCCATGAGGTTTCTGAGGTTGGCATCTATACAACTCAATTCTCAGCACTCATCAGAAATGAAACAGATCTTATCGAATCCTTAAGGACTGGGGCTTATTTGCCTATTGCTTTTAGATGTAATAGGAAAGTAGGTTAAATAGCAACTCTTAGAAGCGGGGAATAGAGAATGGAAAGAAAACAGGACTGGGGAAAGCTTATAAGGAGAATGGAACTTCTGATGAGGCTCAAGTCGTTTCCGGTGGCCTTCAAAATGCTCAAGAAGAGGGAGGAGCTTGACCAAATTCCTTTTATGAGGATGACTGAGCATAAAACAACCCTTTGCCAACTGATTACTGTGGTCAGAAACTTTGACTGGACCGTAGGTGCAGAGCTGAATGACTTCCTTTCCCCTGTGTGTC
>DATKYC010000038.1:0-3120 GCA_035528695.1 Acidobacteriota bacterium
CTGGATACTGGACGGAGCCAAAGGCAGGCCAAGCAGGCTTATCAGATCGCTACTCCTGGACACCTCGGTGGAGGAGGAGCACAATTGGAAGCTCGTAAGAAAATATGAAAGCATCGAGAGGGAGATCACCAGCGCCGAGAGATACCTGACCACTGATGCCCATCTCGTGGTAATCGCTTACGGCACGGCGGCGAGAATCGCCAAAGGAGCCATAAAGAGGGTTCGGGAGATAGGGCTCAAAGTCGGGCTTTTGCGGCCCGTTACACTATGGCCTTTCCCAAAACGCCTACTGGTTGATATGAGCAGGCTGGTAAGAAATTTCCTTGTTTTCGAAATGAGCACGGGCCAGATGGTGGAGGATGTCAAGCTTTCGTTGGAAGGAAGGGGCAATGTGCATTTTTACGGCCGTCCAGGAGGCATCGTTTCCACCCCTGACGAAATTGCCAAGGTGATCAGCAGCCTTTACTATCGGCAACACCTGGAAGAGGAATGATAAATGGCGAAGAAGGTTTTCCAGAGACCAAGATATCTCAAGAATGCGGTTTTTCACTACTGTCCGGGTTGCGGGCACAGCATTATCCATCGTTTGATCGCAGAGGTGATCGAGGAGCTGGATATTGGTGAGAAGGTCATCGGGGTGCCACCGGCCGGTTGCGCGGTATTGGCCTATTTCTACTTTGACGTGGATATGGGGGAAGCCCCTCATGGGAGAGGCGCTGCAGTGGCAACAGGCATAAAAAGGATCCTGCCGGACAGGATTGTTTTTACCTACCAGGGTGACGGCGACATTGCCGCAATTGGAACCGCTGAAACTATTCATGCTGCCAACAGAGGCGAAAACATTACGGTCTTCTTTGTTAACAACGGGGTCTACGGAATGACCGGAGGCCAAATGGCACCTACCACTCTTCTGGGTCAAAACTCTACAACTACACCAGGCGGCCGAGATTCTCTTCGCGATGGCGCCCCTTTGGACCTGAGCGAAATGCTGGCATTAACCAACGGGAGCGTCTATATCGAGAGGACCGCAGTAAACTCACCCAAGAATATCAGAAATACAAAAAGGGCCATCACCAAGGCCTTCAGGACCCAGATGGAGGGCCTGGGATTCTCGCTGGTAGAGATTCTTTCTCCCTGCCCTACTAACTGGAAGCTCACACCCGTTGATGCAGCACAATGGGTGGAGGAGACGGTCACGAAGATCTTCCCGATAAAGGTTATCAAGGATAAAGTCGGGAAAATCGTGTGATTCATTCCTGCCCTAAACGTGATAGAGCGTCATGCTAGACGCTTTTGGTTTCTGCACAGAAAGAGGTTTCATTTTATTATGATCACGAAAACAGTCTTTGCTGGATTTGGGGGACAAGGCGTGCTCATGATGGGCTACATATTGGCCGTATCAGCCATGAGGGGGGGGAAAAACGTTACTTATTTACCCTCCTATGGGGCTGAGGTGCGCGGGGGGACAGCCAATTGTACAGTAGTGGTGGCGGACGAAGAGATCTTTTCGCCAGTAGCGTCTTCTCCCGACTATGCGGTGATAATGAACAAGCCCTCCCTGCTTAAATATGAGGGCACCATGAAGCAAGGGGGCCTCCTTGTCCTCAACTCAAGCCTCACAGGCACGGAGTTATTCAGGGATGATCTGGAAGTAATCAAAATCCCGGCCAACGACATTTCAAAGGAGCTGGGAAGTGACCGCATCATCAATATGATCATGCTGGGTGCCTTCGTGACAAAAACCAACATAACCACCCTCGACTCGATAATGGATGGGCTGGCGGAGATCACAAAGGCTAAGAAAGCGAGCCTGATGAAGTTGAACCGAAAAGCACTGGATAGAGGAGCTGAATACGTCTTAAAAGGAGCCGGAAAATGAAAACTGTTAAACAGATTGATCTATTGCTAAAAAACGAACCTGGTTCCCTCTCCGCGGTGAGTGACCTGCTCGGAGTTAACGGGATTAATATAATTGCCTTTTATGTTGTTACTGAACGGGATGAGGGGAAACTTCACTTTGTTGCCAATGACCCGGAAAAAGCCATAAATGTCCTAAGAACAGCAGGGTATAAAATAGAAATCAAGGAAGTGATAGCCTGCGAGGCCCCTCATCATCCGGGAGGCATGAATGCCGTCTTGAAACCACTGAAGGCCGCCAAGATAAACGTGGACTACATATACCCCTGCCTTGGAACGGGTGACATCACCGTGTTGATCCTTGGAGTTGGCCCGATTGAGAGATCTCTAAAGATCTTGGAGGATAACTGGATAAGAGTCCTTGGGAGCGAACTCTACCATATTTAGTGCATTGCCCTTACTACACTTTGGAGCAGTAACCGTAAACCATCTCCATCCTTCCACCACTATTCGAACGCGGTTCCCCGAAAAAGGCCTGAGGCGATTACCACGAGCGTGCTTTCGCGGAACGCAAGTAGAGGCTTTTAAAACCACATCAGCAAAATGTTATAGCTGCTCTTCCTTTTCACAATAATTTTGCTCCATCCTGGCTGGGTATTTGGTCGCTATGATAAGTGAGAAAATTTCAAAAGCTGAGGCGGCCTTGCGTGAGAGCGAGGAGACAGCCCGAGCTCTTCTTAATGCAACAGCTGAAAGAGCTGCACTCTTGGATACAGAGATGGTCATCCTTGCTATTAACCAAACGTGGGCTCAAAGAATAGGTAAAAGCGTCAGTGAACTCATTGGGCGCACTTTGGATGAATTGGAGCCATCCGAAGTGGCTCGAACCAAAGAGATGTTTGATGCAGTGATTAGATCAGGAAAGCCTCTACGTTTTCTGGGTAACCGAGGGGGAAGGATTCTTGATAATCAATTATATCCCATCTTTAATAAAGATGGGAAGATTACACGAGTCGCTATCTTTTGCCAAGACATTACCGACCAAAAGCAGGCAGAGATGGCCTTGCACCGTACGAACGAAATATTGTTCAAGGAACATCTAAAAAGAAAACTGTTGTCCAAAAATCTCATCAATCTTTTGGAGGAAGATCGCCGTCACATCGCAATGGAGCTCCATGACCAAATCGGCCAGGCCCTAACAACCCTCAAGATGGACCTTGAAATGATTCTTGACAAACTTGGGCCGACTGAAGGCATTTTGAA
>DATKYC010000039.1:0-4244 GCA_035528695.1 Acidobacteriota bacterium
TGGCTCTTTTGCCCTTTTCACATGCCCTTTAGCGCTCAACACTCCTTGATCCATTTGAAGCTCTGAATGGTAGATATGGAAGTCCCCCGATCGAAAAGCGCCTTCCGCGTTGAGAGGGCCGTATTCGATTGATCCCCATCGGCCTCGGGCTGCGTTCAATTTCATCTCCACATCTGTTTTGCGGAGAAACCGGGGCAGGTCTCTGCCTTTGACCCCTTTCGACGGCTTACCCCTTACAGGTATGAAATCCGGGGCATTCAGGTAATCGGCGTTCATTGTCAACCGTCCCTTTAGACCATCCCAGCCGTTCAGCTTCCCGTTGATATGCAGGGCGCTCTCCCCGGCTTTGATCTTAAGCAGATGGATGAAGATCTCTTTTTTGTCAAAGGTCAGTTGAGAAAAGCAGCCATGAAAGATTGAGGGGAGCCCGCTGACCATGAATGAGACGTCCCTGGTCTCCACCTTCCCCTTGACCGAGGTCATCAAGGGGTTCTGCCGTGAGAGCCTCACTTTGGTGTCGAATATAAGGAGGCCTTTTGTCCGTGAAATAAGATTTTTGGCTTGAATCCCCAGGTCTTCAAGCAGCAGGCCTGGTGACGCGACTCTAAAATGAGACAAGTCCTTGCCTTTCAGATCGTAGGAACCGCTTACCTCAAGGGGGGAACTTCCGAATAAGCAGTTTAACTTCCTGAAGTTGATCCTCTCTCCGGGCTGAAAATCAATGCTGAATCGGATCTTATTTCCCTTACCTCGAGGACTCATGGAAAAAAGGCCTGTCTCCAGTAACAGATTCTTCGGATCAATCCCCCCTTGAAAGAACCACGTTTTCTCCTCTTTGGCCAGTGTGACCCGGCACGGAACGAGGTCACCGAACCTTACTAGAGGTGACTTCCCATGAAGAAAACGATCTACAATCCCATCCATATCGCCTTGAGCTACAATCTCCGCCTTTACAGTCTGGAAGGCGTTCTCAACAGAGCCGGCAGCATCAAAAATGGAGTTTCCCCATAAACCTGTCCCTTGAAATCGACCCCTCCCTTTCCCGTCGACCTGTATCTGTCCATCCCCCACCAATAGCGGAAAAAACAATTCGGGATGAATAACCGTACAGTCCTTGAAAGAAAACTCTCCTTTCCGAATTTGCGGAAACCCCTTGTTCTTTTCATAAACCGCGCTGACGCTGGCCTTGAGATTCCCGGATGCAGATTCAAATCCGTGAAGCTCCGCGCGCAGCTTCGCTGGAATCAGGCCCATGTCCGCCTGCTTCAAAAGGTCCCCGAGATCATAAAATCCATCCACCAATACCTCATACCCGGCATGACCCCCGAAAAGATTCCTGACTTCTAGCGAAGCGGCCTTCACCTCTGATTTTCCAAACCGTGCCTTTAGGCCGGAGAGGAGGAGTGCGCCATTCTTTATGTCCAGCTCTCCCGAGACACTCCTGAAGGGCAAAGGGGCCTCGTCTCGTAGCACTTCAAGGTTCTTCCACGCCACCTTCAATGACAGAGAGCCGGAATTCTCCGGCAGGGCCAGGTTCCGAAGCTGTCTCAATGTCCCGTTCATGGAAAAACGATTCACTCGGACCTCGCCTTCGGTGAGAAGCGGGAAAAGACGTTTTTCAAACCATGAGGGTAAAATGGGCGTCGGGAAGATGCCCTTAAAGGCCTTGAGCGGCATGTAAGGGCTCTCAACATCAAGGACAAGGCGGGGATTTGAGGTATCCCTAAGATCGACACTTGAACGTACGGTTAACAAGAAGTCGGGGGCTTTAATCCTCAGGTTTGAGATCTCAAGAGCCGGCCTTGCGTAAACGGAGGCGAAATCAAGGGCAAGATGCGGGAATGAAAAGGTCTTTCCCCTTTCTTGACGGGCAAGGGAGAAGTGGAGATCGTCTAAATCAATCTTTCCCAGTGCGGATAAAGACCCGCCGAGACTGCCTTTCAGCTTTACAGAGAGCGTTGCATGCCCTTTCCCTACATTTAACGAGCGCGGCCAGGGTACCCATCTGAGGGGGATCTTGCCTGTCTTGAGCGTTACCTCGGCAAGAAAATCGTTCTTTTTTCTTATATCCTGAGTTATGGTTCCTCGCAGTGTGAGGGGGGCTTCCTCCTTCCGGAACCGAACCTTTCCCCTTAGGTACACCTGATGTATGAGAGGATCGTCACTCTCTTTAGATATATTGAAATCCAGATTTCTCAGTTCAAACGGGGTATTTCTGAGGGATATCCGGCCCTCCTCCATGGAAACCGCAACAAGTCTTGGCAGCTTCTTTGCCAATATCTCTTTGAGCCCTGCCTCTTCCCCGGCCTTAAAAGCGCCCACGTCTTTTTCCGTAGCAAGTTGAATCTGGGGCTGATAGAGAAAGACCCTGGTAGGAACAATCCGTCCCCTAAGCAGTTCTTTTGTGTCAAGGGTGACTCTTATCCTTGAAGCCACAATCTTTTCAGGACCGGCCAGTGACTTCGCCTCCAAGCCACGGGCACTTATGCCAATACCGCGCCCCAAGCTCACACTCATCGTGCTTGCATGAAGCTCATACCCTATGGCCCTGGAAATCCGTGTCAAGAGGTAGCTTTGAACTGAGGGTATCTTTACGAGGGTATTAAGGAACAAGACAGATGCGAGTGCTATGACAAGAATAGATAGGGCAAGAACAAGAGGTACCCTTAATTTTCTGAAGAACATTTCTCGGAATAATCTTTTAGGATCTTTTCATGATCGAATGCCAGGCGCCTGGGAAGGGAATTGAGGTCAAAAATGCCGATATCTTCCGCATCGTCAGCTGCCCTGGGTTCACCTTTTCCCCTGACTACAAAGACCACTGAAATGGTGTGGTGCCTGGGATCCCTCGCTGGATCCGAGTAGGCGCCCAACAGGTATCGAAGTTCCACCTTCAGCGAGGTCTCTTCTTCAGCTTCTCTTAGGGCCGCCGACTCAAGACTCTCACCGTAATCCACAAAACCTCCCGGAAGGGCCCATCCAAAAGGGGGGTTTTTTCTCTTTATAAGAACAATACCTCGATCTTCCATCTCAATAATGGCATCTACCGTGGGAAAGGGATTCCTGTATTTCTCCACCTCCTTACCGCAATGGGGGCAGAATATTCGATCCTTCATAGGGTCCGGTTCTCTTTTTTGAGTTGTTTTCTCACGTAGACCATCCTCTGGAGGGCGGTAAAATTGCTTGAGATGGCTAGCAGTAAAAGTGTCAATTTCATCAGTGCATGCCCGATTAGAGGGAGGGAACCAAGCAAGGACCCAATAACCAGGAGAGTAATCCTTTCGGGTCGCTGCATCCAGCCCACCTTGCACTCAACCCCCAATCCTTCTGCCCTGGCCCTGGTGTAGCTCACCATAAAGGAACCCGCGATAGCCAAGATAATCAAAAGGACGGCCAAGGGGCTTTGGGAATCAGCAGGATTAACTGCTTTGCTCTCCAAGAAGACTTTTCCTCCTGAAAAATACCATGCAAGCCCTAAGAACATGAACACCTCGCCAAACCTATCAAGGGTGCTATCAAAAAAGGCCCCAAACGCGGACTCTTTCCCGTCTTGTTTGGCAAGTTGACCGTCCAGCACATCACAGGTGCCGGCCAGGACCACCATCCAGGCCCCCCAGAAGAAGGAGCCGGTACTGTAGATCAGCCCAGCCACCACACTCAAGATCAGGCCGGCTATAGACAAGACGTCCGGATGCACCTTTAATCGGCCTAACAACTTGCCGATAGGCGTTACGAGTCGCAGATATCTGTCCCTGTTCTTATCGCTCAGGAAAACAACTTCAGGCATTGCAATCGCTTTTCTTGTCTAACCGCTTAGAATTTATAGATGAATGAAGCATAGGATAAAGGGGCTTGTGTGTCAAGGAAACACTAACAGCATTGAAGGGCCAGGGTACTTAACGCCCACATCCGCAGGTGGACTGAAGAGAGTGCCGGGAAGAGGACTGGCACCTGTCGAGAACAGAAATGGGCGTGGGTTAAGACACGCCCAAGTTTACCTTTGTTACATGCCCTCTAAATAGTCGTGTACCCCCGGCTTCGCTCACAATGCGCATGATCTCCTGAGGCCTCTTGACCACCACCCCGGATAACACTGTCACTGGAGTCCCTGTAAACACCTCAGGGACGAGTGGGGTGGAGGCACCGAGCAGGACCACCTCTCTACATGATCGAGCCGCATCGAGCATGGCATCCACGGTATCATTCACAATGGTGGTAGAGGTTATAAGTGCCACATCACATTC
>DATKYC010000040.1:0-2247 GCA_035528695.1 Acidobacteriota bacterium
CCTGAAAAAAGTAGGGTCAGGCCTGAAATTGGGCCTGACCCGTTATTATTAGTCAGCAGGTATTAGAGCCTTATAGGCAACAACCTTGGTTACACCGTCTGCCGAAAAGTTAAAGGCACCTTCATGCAAGTGAACTGGCACCGCATACACGGGAACACCTATCCACCACTTCTCCAGAGCCTCCCAAGCACCCAAGCCTTTTTCTTTCAGCTTAAAGCCTCCGGTAACTAGCACGCTCAACAGGGCCTGATAGACGTCAATCACGGTGTTTGCCCTTACTTGGTCAGTTTTTCCCGCCGGAATCCAGTAAGAATCCTGATTATGGACGGTCACCAAATCAAACTCATAATCGAAGCCC
Organism: Acidobacteriota bacterium; assembly: GCA_035528695.1. Lineage (GTDB taxonomy): Bacteria > Desulfobacterota > DSM-4660 > Desulfatiglandales > Desulfatiglandaceae > DATKYC01. Next base: position 359 of record DATKYC010000040.1, read on the forward strand.
ACGGTAAACTGGAATCCCTCCAGCAGTATGGGATAGGGGTTGGGATTCTCAATATTAAATAGGAAAGTCATGGGTAGAAAGGCGCCGTGATTACCCGCCTTACCCTTTGTCGGTGTAATCTTAGGGCCATAAAACCAGTATCCGTTGTAATTAGGCACCGCAAACTCTGCTAAAGTGATTGTCGGGGCTTTAAAGGTCTCGGCCGTCGGCTTGGCGGTTGACTTCATTTGAGCACAGGATGCAAGCACTACACCCAGACCGAATAACAGCACGGTTATCAATGCCAATCTTTTATTCATAGTAGAACCTCCATTTTCGAATGCGGAATGCGGAATGCGGAATGCGGAATTGAAAACATCATCAACTGCGAATTCTGTTCCCCTCTCCAACATGGAATAGGTTATCAGTTAACTTAACCACCTTTTTCTTCGCTTATAGTGTTTCACATCGCGAAAGCTCTTTTTTTCACCCTTCTTGCCCATACCGAGATAGAAGTCCTTAATATCCTCGTTCTCGCTCAATTTCTCAGAGGTATCATCCATAACTATCCTGCCCGTCTCCATGACATAGGCATAGGGCGCCACGGTCAGGGCCAGTTTCACATTCTGCTCCACTAAGAGGATAGAAATCCTCTCCTCTTTATTGAGCTTGGTAAGGATATTAAAGATCTCATGTATGAGCATGGGGGCCAGACCCATGGAGGGTTCATCAAGCAGCACTAATTTCGGCTCAGTCATCAAGGCCCTTCCCACAACCGCCATCTGCTGTTCACCGCCGCTTATAAACCCGGCGATCTCATCCCGTTTCTCTATGAGCCGGGGGAAGTAATGGTAGACCATGTCCAGGCCTTCTTTCACTGAGCCGGTCTTTCTCAGGTGAGCACCCACCTTGAGATTTTCCTCCACGGTCAGGTGCTCGAACACCCTACGGCCCTCAATAACCTGGATAATCCCCCACTTGGCAATATTGGCCGCCTTTTCGTGGTGTATGGGTTTCCCTTCATACTCGATGGCCCCATCCGTCACCTCGCCATCTTCCACCTTTAACAGACCGGAGATGGACTTCAGGGTAGTGCTTTTCCCGGCGCCGTTGGCGCCAAGAAGAGCCACGATGCCCCCCCGGGGAACCTCGATAGAGACCCCCTTGAGCACCAGGATGACTTCATGGTACTTGACCTCAATATTGTTTATCTTCAGTATAGCCTCTGCTGCTTCCAAAAGCCTAACCTCCAAGGGTGTCGTTCAGGTTCATTACCATCCTAACCATTCTTTTTCCCATTTGTCCGGCCAGCGCTCTTTCAGATTAACGTTTTCCACTTCCTGAAACTTGCCATTTTTTCATTCCTGAACGATGCAGCCGGTCCCTGGTCGATGATCAGTGGCAGTAAAGGTGATCGGTGCAGCACCAAGGCCGATGTCAAAATTGCGCATGGTCTCAAAGCCTTTTTTCATAATGCCCGGTCCTGTCAGATCACCTGCCTTGTCGGCCCGCTTCATGGCCTCCCAGAGCACCAATGCATCGCCCCAGGCCTGAGGCGTCCTGTTTAGCCTATTGCTCTGCGGCACGCCGGGATTGTATTTTTTGGCCGATGCAACAACGATGTCCATATTCTTATAATCCTGCCCGTAAAAAGCAACAGGAGTCGCGCCCATCAAACCTTCAGCGGCCTCTCCTGCAAGACGCGGCAGGTTTTCATCAAATCCCCAGTTGTTGATGATCCAGTCAGCGCCAAGCCCCAGGGCGTAGGCATCCCGGACTGTGGCCGCGACAGACATGGTTGTGTTGCCGTGCCACAACAGATCGGGTTTAAAATTTTTCAAGGCCATGATCTGGCTCTTTGTGTCCAGGGCAAAGAGTGAAACGTCCTGATCAGGTCCGATTTCAAACCC
>DATKYC010000041.1:0-9970 GCA_035528695.1 Acidobacteriota bacterium
ATATATCCGCACCCATCCCGGCGATATCGCCAACATTATCGCCCACATTGTCGGCAATAACCCCTGGATTTCTCGGATCGTCTTCAGGAATGCCGGCCTCCACCTTGCCCACCAGATCGGCTCCCACGTCTGCGGCCTTGGTATATATGCCTCCACCGACACGAGCAAAAAGCGCAATGGAGCTCGCGCCCATGGCAAAGCCGTTAATGTACTGGGCGGTCTCCGGATCACCACCGTAATACCAGAACCAGAATCCCAGCCCCAATAGTCCGAGACCGGCGACTGACAGTCCCATGACAGAACCTGCAAAGTATGAGACGTTCAGCGCCTTTGCTTGCCCCAATTTGTTTGCCGCCTCTGCGGTTCGGGAATTACCCCTGGTTGCCGCAGTCATTCCGGAAAATCCGGCGAGCATTGAGCATAACGCGCCGGTGACAAAGGCAATGGACGTTTTCCATGAGATGCCCCATCCCAAAAGGATAAAAACAATAGCTATAAAAACAACCAGAACAGAATACTCTTTCCTCAAGAAAGCCATAGCGCCTGTGTGAATCGCCTCCTCAAGATCCTGCATCAATTTGCTCCCGTTGGGCTGTCGTTTGACGTATCCGAAAATCAGGTAAGCTATGATCAGCCCCAAGATTCCCAGGAAGGGAGCGTAAATGGTTAACCCCTGCATCAGCTTCTTGCCTCCTTATCACCTAGATTTTGAGAATTGATACGGTTCATTGCCGACTCAACTCCATTAGCAACCCACAATTCACATCCCATAACTGCCAATGGGATCACTCTCTTAATGATTTCCTTTTCATCACTGTAAAATGGGGCCAGTACGAAGTCTTCAATCCCTTCCCCGTAACGTGGACGTCCAACGCCGATTTTGATCCGAGGAAACTGTGCACTCCCAAGATGGTCAATGATTGAGCGCACACCCTTGTGCCCTCCTGAACCACCCTCTTTTACAACCCTTATCTTTCCAACCGGCAGGTCAATGTCGTCATGGACGGCTAAGATATTCCTTGTTTCCACACCGTAAAAGTAAGCACACGCCCTGACGGACCTGCCACTTTGGTTCATGAAAGTAGCCGGCCGGAGGAGTATGATACCATTGTTCCGGAATTTCGCCCTGGCACTCGTTGATTGGAAGCGACGACTGGTCAGACCTACCCCCAGCTCCCGGCTCCAACGGTTAATTACCCTAAAACCTATGTTGTGCCTTGTGGCTCTGTAATTTGTTCCAGGATTGCCAAGGCCTACGATCAGATACACTTTCTAACGACGCGCGTTCACTCTCCCTTTTCCTAGCTTATGATTCTTTGTGGGATTCCTCTCCGGGCTCAAGCCTCTCTTCCCCAACCTTTTCCTCTTCCTCTTCAGCCTTTTCCGGCGTTACCGTTGGTGCCGCAACCACAGCTATGGTCGTATCATGCTCAGCCGCCAACGTTACCCCTTCAGGAAGTTCAATGTCACTGATACGGAGCGAATCCCCAATGTCAAGGCCGGAGACATCAATCTCCAAGAAATCTATCAGCTTGTCAGGGAGACAGGTAATCATAACTTCTCTCTGGACATGTTGAAGGACTCCCCCTTTGGAGGCCCCCATTGGGGTGTTTATCAGGTGGATAGGAACACCGACCGTGATCTCTTGGTCCATTGATATCTCATAAAAGTCGGTGTGGAGATAGGCGTCCTTTATGGGATCGATCTGAATGTCTTTTATCATTGCAGTTCGGCTTTGGATCCCCTGATTCGACTGTATTTGGAGATCCAGGATCACATTTTCACCGGTGCCTTGCCTTAAGATGCTCTCCAGTTCTGAATAGTCTACTGACAACATAAAAGGTTCAGTCTTTGGGCCATAGAAGACGGCAGGGACCTGATTGTTTTTTCTAAGCATTTTGGCTGCCCCTTTTCCTTTGTGCTCTCTCACCTGGGCAGCAAGTACTGGCTGAGCCATAAATAGCCTCCTTTAGTTAGTAAATTTTTTCACAAAATCCATGACAAAAAAGACGCCCTCGTCATCCGGTGGGCGTCTTGGAATTAGACAAATAATGTGCTGACGGAATGAGAAGAATAAATCCTCTTTATTGTTTCTCCCAAGAGTTCCGCTATTGACAACACCGTAATCTTCTTGCAATTTCCGGCCTTTTCATTGAGTGGGATAGTATTTGTCACAACCAGACTGTCAATGGGCGAGGCCTCGATCCTTTCGATAGCAGGGCCCGAGAGGACAGGATGGGTGCAGCAGGCATGGATTCCGGCTGTTCCTCTGTTCTTAAGTGCGGTGGCGGCCTGGGTTAATGTGCCGGCTGTATCCACCATGTCATCAAGAATAATGGCGGTCTTCCCCTGTACCTCCCCGATTATATTCATTGCCTCAGCGACATTGGGTGTTTCCCGCCTCTTATCTATGATGGCTAGAGATGCGTTGAGGCGTTTGGCAAAGGCCCTCGCCCTCTCCACGCCACCCGCGTCCGGCGAGACAATAACCAGGTCGTTCAGAAAGTTGCGCTGAATGTATTTCAGCAGGATGGGTGCGGCAAAAATATTGTCCACAGGGATGTTGAAATATCCCTGGATTTGTCCTGCATGAAGGTCCATAGATACGACTCTATTTGCCCCTGCAACAGTAATCAAGTCCGCCACAAGCTTGGCGGTGATCGGAACACGCGGCTTAACCTTTCGATCCTGTCGCCCATAGCCGTAATAAGGGATCACCGCGGTAATACGCTCGGCAGATGCCCTCCTGAGGGCATCCATAATGATCAGAAGCTGCATTAGATTATTATTGACGGGTGCGCAGGTGGACTGGAGGACAAAGACGTCCAAACCTCTAATGTTTTCACCTATTTCCACCATGGTTTCCCCATCGCTGAAGGTCCTGCTCATGATCTTACCTGGCTCAATGCCAAGATAATGACAGACCTCAGCGGTCAAACTGGGGTTGGCGGTTCCACCAAAAAGCTTCATTTCCGACTTTGGTACCATCCCATAAACTTCAAAAAATATGGCTGGGGTGGGAGGATTCGAACCTCCGAATGCGGGCTCCAAAGGCCCGTGTCTTACCGCTTGACGACACCCCAAAAAAGCTTCGTGCACTTCCCTGGGTTTGAGGAGCTATAAGGGCACTCACTCCTTCGACCCCAAGGGGTCATGATCGCCTGCGTTCTTAGAAACCCATGCCACTGCAAAAACATCCCCCAGATTCTTGGGGGTGAGGTGTCTTTTTGCCGAAAGTGCTTGATCCTCGGATATAAAAATACCGAAGGTGCTTGGGCCGCTCCCAGACATTAGCGCGCCTTCAGCACCCACGTCCATTAAAGATTTCTTTATTGTATCTATGACCGGAAAACGGATAGAGGTTACTGTTTCCAGGTCATTTTCAAGGAAGTCAGCTACCTTAAAGGGTCCCTTTTCCAGAGTCTCGAGTATAGATGCATATTCATTTCCTGTCAACCGTAAATTCAGGTTGTCATAGGCCCAGGAGGTAGACACCTGGAATGGAGGTGTGACGATAACATACCAGAATTCCGGCCAGTTCTCGATAGGCTCCAGTATCTCCCCAATTCCGCTGGCTATACTCGGCCTGCACTGCAAAAAGAAAGGGACATCTGCTCCCAGACGCACAGCGAGCCCCTCAAGGTCTTTGAAGGAAAGGGGGTTGGCGAACATATCATTCAGGGCCTTGAGCGTGTGCGCTGCATCACTGCTGCCCCCGCCCAGACCTGCGGCAACAGGAATCCTCTTGGTGAGATTTATGGAGAGCCCTTGATCAATACCGGTAAGAGAGAAAAAGGCCTGTGCAGCACGGTATGCGAGGTTTTCTTCACCGTCGGGCACAAAGAGGCCATGTGAGGTAAGCATAATCCCGGGCTGGGGGATTATTTCCAGTTCCAGATCGTCGAATAAGCTCACGGGCACCATGATGGAGACCAATTCATGGTACCCGTCCGTTCGGCGACCAATTACCTTAAGCCGGATATTCAGCTTGGCAGGTGCCTGTATTCTATTGAAAGGCGAATGAGGTAACATCTTGGAGGGAACTCGAACCAGCAAGACTCGTAAGGAGCTCGGAAACCTTCAGCTCATTTATCCCGCGCCCTTGACATAAAGCCATCGCAGATCGGTGAGCACATTGTCGAGAAATTTCTGCTCTTCTTCTGTCAGGTTGCCCTTGGTTTTTTCCTTTAGCATGGCAATGGTGTCGATGGTATGTTTGGCAAGTGGCATATCTATTTGTTTCTTGCCTGTTTGAGGGTCCGGAATTTCCCCGAAGTGGAGTAAGGCTGATGAGCTGAGGCTAAAGATGAGCGACGTAAAATTGACCTCTGGCAGCGGGGTACTCCTGGTCTCTTCCTTCGGCGCCTGTCTTGTCGGGGCCTCTTTCTTCTCTTCCTTCTCAGGGCCCTTATCCTTCAGCTCTCCTTTTTCATCCAGAGACCTTCTATCCTTGATTACAAATCCTTTTTCCTCCTCAGCCATTACATTACTCCTACAATTCTATCCTTCTTACCGAAAAAACGTGTTTTAGACCTCGAAGCTCATCCAATACCTCATCATTCACGACAGTACTGGTAGTTAGGAGGATAACGTTCTGCTTTTTCTTTTTTTCTTGACCCACCTGCATGCGGCTTATGTTGATTTTATTCTTCCCCAGTGTGGTGCTGATCTGGCCAATGGCACCCGGGATGTCCTGATTGTGTATCAAAAGATTGTGCCCTTCCGGAATCGCCTCCAGGTAGAAGTTGTTGATGCGCAATATTCTCGGCATCTCCTTGCCAAAAATAGTGCCGGAGACGATGTTTCGGGCCTCCAGGGTCCTGACTGTAAGCTTGATGAGGCTGGCGAAATCCTCAGAGGTTCTGCTCTTGGACTCTACAACCTTTATACCTCGGTCAGCCGCAATATAGGTGGCATTAACGAAGTTTACGTCATCTTTTAGGATAGGAGTCAGCAGCCCTTTTAGCATTGCTGTGGTCAAAGGTGTAACGTCGTATCCAGTGACGGTGCCGGAGTAGTGGATTTCGGCCTCCAGAATCGCACTGTCGGCGAGCTGTGATTGCATAGATCCCATCCTCTCTGCGAGGGTCGCATAAGGTCTTAGGGTGTTCATTAACTCGACACTGATGCTGGGGACATTGATCGCGTTCTTGACTGTGCCGTGAAGGAGGTAGGCGACGATTTGCTTGGCCACGCCCCTTGCCACCTTGTCCTGGGCTTCAGTGGTGGATGCGCCCAGGTGAGGGGTGCAGATAAAATTGGGAAGGCTCATAAGGTTAATCATACCGGGTGGTTCCTTGGTGAACACGTCGAAAGCCGCCCCTCCCAAATGCCCCGACTTCAGGGCTTCGTAAAGATCATCCTCGTTTACGATGCCACCGCGGGCGCAGTTGATTATCATGGCACCCTCTTTCATCTTTGCCATGGTTTCCCTGTTGAGCATATTGGTAGTTTCTTCTGTCTTGGGCGTATGAATTGTGATGTAGTCAGCCCGCTGAAGCAGCTCATCAAAGGATACCGGTTCGAGATCCAGCCTCTCTAGCGTTTCCGGCTTAATAAAGGGGTCATACACAATGACCTTCATCTTTAAGCCCTTGGCCCTCTCGGCAACGATGCGGCCGATATGCCCCGCTCCGATAAGCCCCAGCGTCTTGGAAGAGAGTTCTCGACCCTGGAGACCCTTCTTCTCCCACTTGCCCTCCTTGAGGGAGGCGGTGGCCTGGGGGATGTTGCGGGAGAGGCCCATCATCATCGCCAGGGTGTGCTCTGCCGTGGTCACGGTATTCCCCTCCGGGGTATTCATCACCACTATCCCCCGCTTACTCGCGGCGGTGATATCCACGTTATCAAGGCCGATCCCTGCCCGGCCAATGACCTTCAGGTTGTGGCCCTCCGAGATGATATCTGCCGTCACCCTGGTTGCGCTACGGATGGCGAGGCCGTCATACTGCCCGATAATCGCTCTCAGCTCATCAGGGGTAAGGCCGGTTTTTACGTCCACCTCAATACCAGGGGTTTCCCTGAATATTTCCAGGCCCACCTCTGATAACGGATCGCTGACGAGTACCTTCATGTTCTTTACCTTTCTGGCCCCCATTGTGCGTGGCCAAAAACACGCTGTAATTATCTAACTCAAAAATCCTAATCATAAAGAGTGTATTTGTCAAGATATTGGAAGGCCTCTGAGCACGGGACCTTCCGAGTGTCAGAGGCCTCCAGTTGCCGTGAATCTCAAAGGACGGCTCGACTCCTCAACGCACAACACCTTCAAGAAACACTGCTATTTGTTCAGCATGGGTCGATTCAGCAAAATCACTTGTCCAGGGCCCGAAGGCATTAAGGGTGCTAATCTCTGCTTTTGCGATTGTCTCCTTGTTTTTAGTATCCACAAGCCTTACATGGGATGCGAGTTCGCTATACCTCTCATCCTTCGCAAGAGCAGGGTACAGTGCCTCAGTTTCAATAATCACTACCAAGAGCCTTTCCGATTTTAGTTGGGATGGCACCAGGCCTTTTTGTCTCAGGCGGTTAAGCAACTCAAACCTGATTTTTTCGGGAATATACGGGGGGGTCTCGAAGCTCCCCGCCTTTGTCTCTTCGACTTCAATCGCATAGCCCTTTGCGTCTCGGTAGACCTGGGTTTCTACAGGGGCCCATTTCATCTGAGTCCCGCACCCTGAACCTGAGGGGATCAGGCATGTAATAAATGCAATGGTGACAAGCCGGCTAATCTTCATCCTTTTCATGAGGACCCTCCTTTTTTGCCAGCAGAGGGAATCATAGGGTTGTTTCCAATAAAAATTGTGCTGTAATAGGAATCTTCTGTCAACAGAATTGCGTGATCAGTGGGTGTGGAGTTCTTTAATATGAAAGGAGCAGGCGCTGCAAGAGGGCCTTGGCGGTGGGATTTTCCCCATATCTTAGGCCTTTTCTGAGGTATTCAATGGCCTTATCTCTCTCGCCCCGCCCGAGGGAAATTTGGGCCAGGTTGAAATAAGCATTCGCATGGGCAGGATTAATAGAAAGGGCCTTCAGATATGCCTCCCGAGCCTTCTCCAGTTCCCGTTCCTCCATATAGGCAACGCCCAGGTTATTGTACGCCTTGGCGTGGAAAGGGTCTAATGTGACGGTCTTTTTGAAGGCTTCTATGGCCTGAAGCGTGTCCTGCATCTGTGTGAGTGCCAGGCCCAGGCTGTAATAGGCGGGCGCATCCATGGGATTGAGGGATAAGTGCCGGCGAATCTTGGCCGCCTGGAGATCGGCGCATTTTTCCTTCAATTCCCTGTCCGGAAAGGTGTCGTAATCTTCCACTAGGGTCTGGTTACAGTACCCCTCAATTATCTTGACATATCTATCTCTTTGAGACGGAGTGGCATCATTTGGATCAAGGATCCCGAAGAGAGGCCAGTATACCGATGCGGAGAATTCAACCATATCAATGAGAAGATCCTTGCTGCTGCCGGCTTTTAGAATCTCCCTGGTCTTGAGGGATAGGAACCGGCGTTGCCCTAGCTTTTCTTCGATAGAGGCATCGCTCTTGTGGAGGAGTTTGGGGGCGGCAAATTCGAGCCTCGGCCAGTTATCCGTGTGGATAGGCCCTGAGCCGAACAGGGCCTTCAGGTCTTCCGTGATTATCAGGTGAAAGAGGAGCCTTGGGTCAGGCAGTGACATGTTGCGGGACCTCTGGGCATATTTGATATTCTTGTCCGCCACCTCCAGGCGTAACCCATCCTGGCCGGTAAAGCCCACAAGAAGATAGTCGCCCACCCCTGTCAGGGTGGTCATCAAGAGACCATTGGGAAACACCGCGGCAAAGGTCCTTCCCACCATGGAAAAGGTAGGCCAGTCCATTCTATATGAGTGGATCCATTGGACAAAGATGCCCTTATCCCTGAGACGGTTCTTGACCATCTGGAAGAATTCCAGGGTGTAGAGGTTGGCGAGACCGGCCATCCAGGGATTTGAAGGCTCTGAAATGATCACATCATAGGTTTCCTTGGTCAGGGCCAGGTGGTTACGGCCGTCCTGCAAAATGATACGGGACCGGGGATCGTTCAGGCAGTTATTGTTCCATGGTCTGAAGATCTCGCAGGCCTTTAACACCTGTTTGTTGATCTCGAGCACGTCCATCCTTGATACAGGGTAGTGAAGCACTTCGCCCGCGGTCATGCCGCTCGCCAGTCCCAGGACCATGACCTTCCCGGGATCCGGGTGAAACAGGAGCGGAACGTGCGCAAGAAGGGTCTGGGTAGACCTGTCGCCGTGAGAGGAGGCGTCTGGTTTGCCGCTGTTCAAGAGAGAATATTTTACTGTACCAATGCTGTCGGTCAGTTTCTCAACCGTGGTAAAACCGGCAATGCCGTCGCCGTAAAACACTATTTCCCGTCCCCTCTCATATCGGGTCAGGATTTCCGGCCCCTGCCAGAAGGCCTCGAGCAATGATGCCCTGCTGAAGTCGCTTTCCATATCCTTGAAGTTGTAGTATCGGCCGTAGGAGAGGAGCTGGCGGTTCCAGGACGGGAAGTTCATGAAAAGCCCGATGCCTATTGCGATGCCTGCGAGGGGTACCCACAGGGAGGCCTTGCGTTTCGTCTTTAATCCCAATACGCCCCATGCCAGAAGCGCGAAAGCAAACTGTAACACAATGATAAGCCTCAGGCTCAATTCTTTGCCGAGGAAGGGGATGAAAAGAAAACCGGCCGCAAAGGAGCCCACGATTGCGCCAATCGTATTCAAAGCATACGCGGTGCCGATCGATCTCCCGATATGCGGGAGTGCCCGGGCATAGATCTTGTTGACCAGGGGAAAAGTGGCGCCCAAAAGCAGCGCAGGCCCCAAAAGGATGAAGAATACCGCGGTTGATTGAATAAGCGCCATCTCTCCGAAATGATCCTGGAATGAGTGGGTCAGCTTCGCGAAAAAAAACTGACTGTTTCCCAGGAACTGGCTTACACCGGTGGCCAGCAGGGCCGCGCCGATCTGTGTGGCTACGAGCAAACGGAAAACCCCCTTGACCCGGTCGCCTAGCCAGCCGAATATCATGCTCCCAAGGGCCAGACCGAGAATAAAGGTGGCTACCACGATGGTGAAGGAGTAGGTGGTGGGCCCGATGATGAGCCCCAGGAGCCGGGTCCAGATGACCTCGTAGGCCATGGAGCAGAAGCCGGAGAGGGCAAATATCCAGAGGGCCCACTTTGCGCTCCAATCAGGGCCCTTCTGAGTGGAGGTCATCTTGAGTGGAGTTTCCTGGGAGCATGTATTCCTGGCTTCGTCCTCCTTTTGCCGGCGGGAAGTAAGTAGGCCTGGTCTCTGGCCCAGCAGGATGCAAATGGTCCCCACAAGGAAATTGATGGCTGCGGCAAGGAATATTGACCCCCATACGCCGAGACTCATAATAAGGAAAAAGCCTGTAAGACAGGCACCCGCAGCGGCCCCGGCAGTATTGAGGCCGTAAAGACGCCCGGTGCGGCTTCCTAAATGATCAAGGCGCGCGACGTAAAAGCGGCAGAGGATGGGGAGGGTGGCCCCCATCAAGACCGTGGGAAGGATAAGGAGAAGGGCGCACCCGAGAAAGGTCAGCAGGTTGTAGATCCAGAAGTATTGAAAAAGGTGGTTATATGCCAGGGCATAGATGGGCTTTACCATCACCACAAGGAGGGGGAGGAGCAGGCCGTAAACCCCCACGCCTATCTCCAGTTTCCCATAAAGGGAGAGAAGGTGCCGTTTGTCTCCCATACGGTCGATGCGACTTCCGGCGAGGTGGCTCCCCAGGGCGAGCCCGGCCATGAAGACGGTGAGCACCGTGGCAACTGCAAATGGGGCGCTGCCGATCACCTTGTCGATCATGCGGACCCACACCACCTCATAGATGAGGCCGGCGAGTCCGGACAGGAAAAAACAGGACAGGATCAGTACCGAGAGATTCATGAATAGGTGCCCCGGCGCTTCAAGTTAAGTAAGATTACGTAGG
>DATKYC010000042.1:0-3333 GCA_035528695.1 Acidobacteriota bacterium
GCGTGGCAGAACAATGGTGCTGATCTCTGTTTTGTAACCATTGAGGGAGATATTGTTGATCAGAGGGGTGTGATCAGCGGCGGAAAGCTTACACAGAGTTCCAGCGGCCTTCTCGCGAGAAAGCGGGAAATGGTGGAACTAAGGGAAAAGTCTGCCGGTTGTGGAAAACTTGTAAGTGGTTTGCAGGGCAAACTCGAAAATGTCATCACCGAGACCCAGGGAAGGAAAGGAACACTTGAGAGTTTGGTCGAGGACAAGTGGTCTTGCAAGGGGGACATAAACGAGTTAGACAAAAAGCTGTTTCGCGTCGGCCAGGAACTGGATCAGCTTGATAAATTATCTCAAAAAATAACAGAGGATCTGGAAAGGAAGGGCAAGGAGCAGCACAAGCATAAGGAGGAGCTTTCAAGGATCGAAGAGGAGCTTTATCAATGTAAAGAGAAACGAAGGCAGGACGAAGAATATTTTAGCAAAAAGGAAATTGAGCTCAAGGAGTCCGAAGAGGAATTTGATCAACTCCGAGATGAACTCGCAACGCTTAAGACTGAGTATGGCGTTCTTAAAGAAGAGCAAAGGAGCTTGGCCCGGGAGATAGAGAGGCTGGGCGAATACGCCAATGACTCCCTGAGACGACTTGAGAAGATCGAGGAAGAGGTTTCTCTTGGGCAGCAGAGGCGGGAAGAGTACTTAAGGATAAAGGAGACCCTTAGGGAGGGGTTAAAAGAACTCTATGATAGACTAAGAGAGGCCGAAGAGGCAGTGAACGGCGCAGATCGAGAGCGACAGGCATTTCAGGACATGATCAAGGAAGAAGAGCGTAAATCAGAGCAGCTGCGAAAGGAAATAGAGGAGCTAAAAGAAGGAATCAATAGGGCCAGGATGGAGCAGTCGGAGATTCAGTTCAAGATGGACAACCTGGTAGAGGTGGTCAAGGAAAAGTGGGATTTGGATCTTCTCACCATCCATGAGCGATATCTTGATGAAAATTTCTCAGCCGTAGAGGTGAAGGAGGGGCTCGAGCGCCAAAAGTCACTAAGGCAACAGTTGGGAGAGGTGAACCTCACCGCGATTAAGGAATATGAAGCACTCAAAGAGCGCTATGAGTTTATCAAAGGCCAACGAGAAGACCTGACCAACTCCATCGAATCTATACGAGTCGCCATCAAGAAGCTCAACAGGACTTCGCTGGAGAAATTTAATAAGACATTCCAGGAGGTAGATAATAAACTAAAGGAAATCTTTCCAATCCTTTTCAACGGTGGCACGGCAAGTCTGAAATTGACCGATGAGGCAAGGCCATTGGAAAGCGGGGTCCTGGTGGAGGTTCAGCCACCGGGCAAGAAGCTGAGCCATATGGGGTTGCTCTCCGGCGGGGAGAAGGCCATGGTAGCTATGGCTTTGCTCTTTGCCATCTATATGATTAAACCAAGCCCATTTTGTCTTCTCGACGAGGTTGATGCTCCCCTCGATGAGGCCAATATTGATCGGTTTAACAACCTGTTGAGGGAGATAAAAAGAGCCTCTCAGATTATAATGGTGACCCACAGTCGAAGGACAATGGAGATCACGGACCGCCTGTACGGGGTCACCATGGAAAACCCAGGGATATCTAAAATCGTGTCGGTGGATATTGAGGGTATGAGGAATCATACTTCAACTAGTTCATACGATGCTCGGCCTCCCCTCCAGTAATGGTCCTTCCTTATGTCCCCTCCATTGATCCCATCCAAATCCTATTTTCTGGAGGGAATTCAGATGAATTCTGGATCCGTAATCGGGCACAATAATAAAGGAAAATGTATTAATTTAGGTCTTTGAAAATAGCAACCCGCGTTTGTCGGTTCATGGTTTCATTTCCTACGTTCCAAGTCTCACGGCCTGGTCATTTCATGAAGTTACCCAACGGGTGATGCCTCCCCCTCCCTGTTCCCCTCGCATTCGCTCGGGGCCCGGGGGTCCCCCATTGCGTAACTTCTTGAAATGACGAAGGCCTCCCGCCGGTCACTCCGGAAAAGGACCCATGAACCGACTCTGTAAAATTGAAAATAGCTAAAGTGTTACAGGAAAATAAGGAACTAGAGTCCTATGATCACGATTTTCAGGAAAAAAGAGGGAAATCAAGATAACAAGCATGCCGGGCAGGAAAAAGGCTTCTTCCAGAGACTTCAGGAGGGTTTGTCAAAGACGAGGTCAGGTCTCATAGGGAGACTGGACCGTCTTTTCTTGGGAAAAAAGGAGATAACCGATGAACTCCTGGAAGAATTGGAGGAAGTACTTTTCACATCAGATATAGGTGTTGTTACAACTCAGGAGCTGATCAATTCTGTTCAGGATAAGGTGGCGCGAAAGGAGCTGAGCAATACGGAAGCATTGAAGAGCGCGCTGAGGGACCACATCCTCTCATTTCTGGAAGTTCCCCCCCCTGAGTATGTCTTGCCGGCCCCCGGCGATCCGTTGGTCATTATGGTTATCGGTGTCAATGGAGTTGGAAAAACAACTACTATTGGTAAGGCCGCACACCGCTTTAAATCGGAGGGGAAAGAGGTCATGCTGGTGGCAGCTGATACCTTCAGGGCAGCTGCCGTTGAGCAACTGGTTATCTGGGGTGACAGGGTAGGTGCAGATGTTATCAAGCAATCTACAGGCTCTGATCCATCTGCAGTAGTGTTCGATGCCTTGAATGCTGGCGTTTCGAGAAAAGCTGATGTGGTGCTCATCGATACGGCAGGCCGCCTCCACACAAAGAAAAACCTCATGGAAGAGCTGCAGAAAATTCGCCGTGTGGCCAGCCGAAAGGTAGCTGGGGCGCCCCATGAGGTCTGGTTGGTCCTGGACGCCACCACCGGACAGAATGCCATATCTCAGGCTGAAATATTCAATAATGCACTCGGAGTAACGGGTATCATTTTGACTAAACTCGACGGTACCGCAAAGGGAGGAATCGTGGTGGGTATCTCGCATCAGCTTGGAATACCTATACAGTTTATCGGTATTGGGGAAAAGCTTGATGATCTGCGGCCTTTTGATGCGGTAGATTTTGTGAAGGCCATTTTTGACTAAAGCCCCCTAATGTAGATCGCCTTGAGGCAAAGGCCGGGATGCGGGGGAGGGCACCTGATGAAGGAAAATATCGTTGAGCGGAAAATAATGTGGGGAGACCTGGATTCCCTGGGTATCGTCTTTTATCCTCGTTACTATGAGTGGATTGATGCCTGCGGTCACCTGTTTTTTGAGTCCATCAGTCTAAATATCGGAGATCTATGGCGTGAGAGAAAGATAATATTTGGCCTGGTAGAGACATCCAGCCGGTACTTCAAGCCAGGGAGATATCAC
>DATKYC010000043.1:0-5261 GCA_035528695.1 Acidobacteriota bacterium
AATATGTCTTTTAAATCTCGGTCGTAGCGCTCCGCCCACAGGTGATATCCTGTTGTAGCATCGATGAGCTGGGCAGTAATGCGCACCCGATCGCCCACTTTGCGGACGCTACCTTCCAAAACATACTTCACCCCCAACTCCCGACTCACCTGTTGAACCTTCACTGATTTTCCTTTGTAAGTGAAAGTTGAGTTGCGAGCAATTACAAACATCTCGGGCACCTTAGAGAGAGCAGTAATGATATCCTCGCTCATACCGTCGCTAAAATACTCCTGCTCAGGATCTCCGCTCATGTTCACAAAGGGTAATACCGCTATTGACGGCTTACCAGGTAAAGGAAGTTGCCGGGACCTTCCAACATCAGAAACATTGCTCTCCAGCTTTACTCGATATACTCGAACTGGTTTCCTGATGTTTTTGACTGTCTGTTCTCCAAGGTATTCAAATTCCAGCCCTAGTTTGCTTTCTACCTGGTCAAACGCTGTTCCAGAAATACAAATGTCTCCTCCTTCAGCTAGGCCCTCTATTCGAGCAGCAACGTTAACACCATCCCCATAAATCCGCTCACCTTCCTCGATCACATCCCCAAGATTGATGCCAATGCGAAACTCCATCCTCCGATTTTCAGTAAGATCAGCGTTCCTAACCCTGAGTTCCTCCTGAATCTCCACAGCACAACGCACCGCATCTACCACACTTGAAAACTCAGCGAGCACGTTGTCTCCCGGAGAGTCCACTATCCGGCCCCTGTGTTTTTCAGTCAACTCGGTGATTAACTGACGGTACGCCTTTAAGGTACGGACAGTTGCCTCTTCATCTTCCCCCATGAGGCGGCTGTAACCTTTTGCGTCTGCGCTGAGAATGGCGCTTAGTTTACGTTTGGCACGCTCCTCCATCATGGGATCACCTCCCCAAATACAAAAGCCTCCAAAGAGGCATAGAAATGCCTCGGAGGCTTTATTCTAGGGACCTTCTGGTGACACATTCCCATAACTCACCTTAGAAGATTAGGGTTATGTTGTTGAGCTAATTTGGCCCGAATTTATTGCGGTTCAAAGGATAGCGTTTTTTGGCGAGAATGTCCATATATTGTATATGGCCGAAATGGCTCAAAATAGTAGACTTCTGGTATGATACAGGAATCAGGGCATTTTGAAGTATTGGGTTGGTAATCATATCCTTATTCCATGCCTCGAAAATTCACAATACGATAAGCTAGTCATTTGTTTGATACCGGAGCCTTCTGTCCGATCAACTCTTAGTGAGCTTCCGATGTCTGTCGGATCAAGTCTTGGTAACTACACTTATAGATTGTATGATCTAAAGTTCCGCCGTAGTCGATCTTATCATACAAAAAGTTCGGTGCTCAAATACCTCTCACCGGTACTGGGCAAGATGACTACTATCTCTTTTCCTTTGTTATCAGGACGTCTGGCTATCTCTAGGGCAGCAAAGGCGGCCGCACCGGAGGAAATTCCACACAAGAGCCCCTCCAACCTGGCCAGGTCTCTGGCAACTTCAAAGGCCTGATCGTTTGTAACGGTCACAATTTCGTCAATGATAGAGGTATTTAACACCTCGGGGACAAAACCCGCCCCAATTCCCTGGATCTTGTGGGGGCCTGGGACCCCGCCGGAGAGCACGGGCGAGTCTTTAGGTTCGACCGCAATAGCCCTAAAGGATGGTTTGCGCTTCTTCAGTACTTCCGAAACCCCTGTGATGGTTCCACCAGTTCCGACCCCTGCAACCAGAATATCGATACGCCCCTTGGTATCCCTCCAGATCTCCTCCGCCGTTGTCCTGCGGTGTATCTCGGGATTGGCCGGATTGCTGAACTGATTCGGCATAAATGCGTTAGGGGTATTGGAAAGTATCTCTTGTGCCTTTTTGATGGCTCCCTTCATCCCCTCCTTGCCAGGCGTGAGGACCAGATCGGCACCCAGGTGCTTTAGGAGTTTTCTCCTTTCCATACTCATGGTCTCCGGCATGGTGAGGGCAAGGTGATATCTTTTTACCGCACACACAAAAGCTAACGAAATGCCTGTGTTCCCGCTGGTAGGTTCTACGATCAGGGTGTCGGGACCAATGAGCCTGTCTTTCTCTGCAGCCTCAATCATGGCCACGCCAATGCGGTCTTTTACACTTCCTAGTGGGTTCTTGAATTCCAACTTAGCAAGGATTGTCGCTTTGAATCCCTTGGTGATATTGTTGAGCCGGACGATGGGAGTGGACCCGGTGGTTCGGGTAACGTCAGTAAAGATGTCAGACATCTTCAGCCCCCTCTTCAATATTTATGATGAAAGCTTCAGCGCGATTTTTCCCTAAAAACCAGTTCGGGTTTTTTCAGAAACACCTCGGTATCGGGAGGTATTGAATCAGTAATCCATACATTGCCTCCAATTACCGAGCGGGCACCGATCACCGTATCGCCACCCAAAATGGTGGCACCCGAATAGATAATCACGTCATCTTCAATGGTGGGATGTCTTTTCTGATTTCTGAGGCGTTCTACTGTATCTTTGGGCACTGAGAGTGCACCAAGTGTCACCCCTTGATAGAGCCTCACGCGGTTTCCAATTTCCGTTGTCTCACCTACTACCACTCCAGTACCATGATCGATAAAGAAACTTTCTCCGATATGAGCCCCTGGATGAATGTCGATTCCGGTTAGGCTATGGGCGTGTTCTGTCATCACGCGAGGGATCAAGGGCACCTCTTGCTCATAGAGCTGGTGTGCGAGGCGGTATACCGTGATACCAAAGAGCCCCGGATAGCTAAATATTACCTCATCATAGCTCTTGGCTGCCGGGTCACCTTCATAAGCGGCCCGAACATCCTTTGCGAGCGTAGCGCGCAGTAAAGGCATTTGGCGCATGAATTCTATTGCCGCTGCCTGACCTCGCTCCTCGCAATTGGTACAGGGCAAGTTGTGCCGTAGACACTCATGGCGGATTGAGAGAGCGATCTGCTCGGAGAGTGCCTCAAAAAATGAGGTGACTTCCTGCCCAAAATAGTAGTCGAGATTCACCTCATCAACGCGTGTGCGGATAAAGTAACCTGGATAAAGGATACGGCATGCCCTTTCAATGATATCTATAATCGACTCACGCGAGGGAATGGGGTCAGGACCCACATGGTCGAAGCAGTCCTCACGGCGGCATGAGAGTACAAGTTGATCCACAATTGGGGGGATGCCTTCACGAAAGCGTTCGGTGATTGCCACCTCGGCTTTACACTGTTCCAGTTTAGATGAGTCATCCATGGCACATTTAGCTCCTTTGTGGCTTCGGTCCACATTCAGGTCAAATGAGAAGGGTTTCACTCTCAGTTTGCGCTAGCCTGATAACCTGCTTTCCAGTAAGGGGAGAGATTCCGCAACCTTTCAATGATTGGGGGGACCTTTTCAATGACGAAATCTATATCTTCCTCGGTGGTGTAAATGCTCAGGCTGAATCTTATGGATCCGTGTGCCATGGTGAATGGAACGCCCATTGCACGAAGCACGTGGGAAGGCTGCAGAGAACCCGATGTGCACGCAGAGCCGGAAGAGGCGCAGATACCGAATTCGTCCATCATCAAAAGGATCGCTTCCCCC
The DNA here is from genome assembly GCA_035528695.1 of Acidobacteriota bacterium. Lineage (GTDB taxonomy): Bacteria > Desulfobacterota > DSM-4660 > Desulfatiglandales > Desulfatiglandaceae > DATKYC01. The sequence continues at coordinate 3,596 of DATKYC010000043.1, forward strand.
TCAACGAATTCGAAGCTTATGTTGCTGGTGTTGGGAAGCCGCGAGGATAAATCACCATTTACCCGGCTATTCGGAACACGTGCGAGTGTTTGGTTTTCCAGTTTGTCCCGCAACTGTGTTACTCGCTTGTTTTCCTCTTCTATGCGCACGGCCGCCAATTCACAGGCCTTACCCAGACCGATGATACTCGCCGTGTTTTCCGTGCCGCCTCGCCTGCCCCTTTCCTGGTGCCCCCCGATGAGGAATGGGGAGAACTTGGTACCCTTTCGCAGGTAAAGCGCCCCAACGCCCTTTGGCGCATGGAGTTTATGACCAGAGATTGAAAGCATGTCAATAGGGCTCTTTCCCATATTGATCGGCATCTTACCTGCCACTTGGACGGCATCAGTATGAAAGAGGATTCCCCTTTCCCTCGCCAGTTCTGCCGCTTTTTCCACCGGGAAAATAACCCCGGTTTCATTGTTGGCCCACATAAGACTCACTATGGCAGTGTCAGGCATGAGACTCTTCTCGTAACGCTCCATATCGAGGTGCCCTTCTCCGTCCACCGGAATCTCGGTTACCCGATAGCCATGATTCGACAGATGGGTACAAAGAGACTTGATGGCAGGATGTTCCACCCGGCTCGTGACAATATGACGTTTCTCAGACTGGGTTGCCAAAGCGGATCGTACGGCCGCGTTATCGCTTTCTGTTCCGCAACTGGTAAAAATAATTTCCTCGGGTAGTGCTCCAAGGAGGGCTGCAACCTGCTCCCGTGCTTCACGAATTTTTCTGCCTACCTGACCGCCAAAGAAGTGCGCGCTAGAGGGATTTCCGTACAATTCATGCAGATATGGTACCATAGCTTCCAGGACTTCCGGAGCAACCTGGGTTGTCGCATTGTTATCCAAATAGATTGTTTTCATTGAGGCACCTCCTCCACCACCAAGTCGGGCCAGACGAACTCGCGGAGCTTTGATTCCACCACATGTTTCAGTGTCTGCTGGGAGGCACTGCACGTGGCGCAAGTTCCCCTGGTCGCAACTAACACTCGGTTGCCAATAACATCAATAAGTTCAATGTCACCCCCATCTTCCTTAAGAGAAGGCCTGACCTCCTTCTCTATCGTCGATTCGATCATCTTGATTTTTTGAATATTAGAAAGCTTGGGACGTTTTGGGGGTCTTGCCTCGGATTTTACCCTCGAGATGATTTCCTGAATGGTCTCATGGCAGTTCTCACATCCTCCTCCAGCCTTTGTATAGTTCGTGACTTCCTCGACTGTAGAGAGGTTGTTTTCCCTCACCGCTCGCTCGATTTCCCGATCTGTCACCCCAAAGCATTCACAAACGATTTTACCCTCAACCTCTTTCCTTGCTATGCCCCTGTAGTGCGCTATCGCCTGTTCCAGGGCCTGCCGCCCAAGAACTGAACAGTGCATCTTTTCCTTGGGAAGGCCTCCTAGGTAGTCTGCTATTTCCTGATTCGTGATCTTTGCCGCCTCTTCAACCGTTTTTCCTTTGATCATCTCTGTGAGTGCGGAAGCAGCGGCAATAGCGCTAGCGCAGCCAAAGGTCTGGAATTTGGCATCTGTAATCTTTTCGTTTTCGTCTGCCTTGAAGGTGAGTTTAAGCGCATCGCCACACGCCATTGAACCCACTTCAGCAACACCGTTTGCATCGTC
>DATKYC010000044.1:0-2011 GCA_035528695.1 Acidobacteriota bacterium
CACGAGTCTGATTGGGCGACAACAAAATATTGTTGCCAGGACTCCCTACGGTAATTTACGTGCAAAATTCAGGTATTACCTTTAGAAGTATCCCACTCCTTGAAAGGAGGCCACCTGATTTTAACTCCGACAGCTAAGCAAGGTAAGATCGCCCAACTCTCCCCCACTCTTAACAGGGCCCCCAAAGATATTCATCATGTCCACCTGATGGGTGTTTGCGGAACAGGGATGGCATCTCTGGCAGGAATGCTGAAAGAGAAAGGGTCCCTGGTGAGCGGATCTGATAATAATGTCTACCCCCCTATGAGTCATTTCCTGGAAGCCCTATCTATCCAAGTGCTTGAAGGGTATAGGGCAGATAACCTCCATCCCAACCCTGACCTAGTTATTGTCGGTAATGTCATCACAAAAGAGAATCCGGAAGCCCTGGAACTCTCACGCCTCCAACTACCCTATCTTTCACTCCCCCAGGCGCTCAAACACTTTGCGCTGGGGCGAAAACGCTCCATCGTAATCAGCGGCACCCATGGGAAAACGACCACATCCTCGCTGGTGGCATGGATCCTGGAGATAGCCGGTATGGATCCCGGCTTCATGATTGGCGGAATTCCCCGCAATTTCCAGAAAAATTTCAAACTGGGGGAAGGACCCTATTTTGTCATAGAGGGGGATGAGTACGATACAGCCTTTTTCGACAAGGAACCAAAATTTTTGCATTATAGCCCATGGGCCACAATTCTCACCAGCATCGAATTCGATCACGCCGATATTTACCGAGATCTCGATCATGTGAGGGAGAGCTTCAGGAAGCTTATAGCTCTTATCCCTCGTGACGGTATTCTTATTGCAAACACGGATGATCCTATAGTCGCAACCGAAATTGAAAGTGCCAAGTGTCAAGTAGCTACATACTCCCTCTCCGCAAATAGTCTCTGGAAGGCGGTTGACATATCTATTGAAAAAGATTCCACCCGTTTCACAATACTTAAGGGAGGACATCAGCATATTACCCTTCAAACCCCAATCTACGGCCGTCATAATATCGCCAATCTCTTATCTGCCGTTGTTCTTGCAGACCGGTTGGGTATATCCGCCTCTGCCCTTTCTGAGGCAGTGGGAGAATTCCTAGGCGTCAGCAGGAGGCAAGAAGTGGTAGGGGAGAAGCGCGGCATAATTATCTTAGATGATTTTGCTCACCATCCCACTTCCGTCCAGGAAACTATAAGAGCAGTGAAGGAGAAGTACCATGACCGCCGCTTGATAGCTGTTTTTGAACCCAGGTCGAACTCAAGCAGGCGAAATATTTTTCAGAGCCGATACGCCCTATCATTTGATCATGCAAACCTTATCATGATCCCCGAACCCCCTATGATGGAAAAGATTCCTGAGGCTGAGCGGTTTTCCTCGCGTCGTCTGGTCGAGGATTTAAATACACGAGGCCTCCAGGCCTTGTATTTCCAAGAGGCCGACCTTCTGCTGGAGGAACTTCTAAAGGAGGCCAAAGAAGGTGATGTGGTCCTGATCATGTCCAACGGTGGCTTTAATAATCTGCCCAGGCGGTTGCTGGAGCGTCTCTAGTGGATTCTCTGCCCGCTCTTTGCTTTACGATATCCTCAGAAAAAGCTTGATTCACGGGATGCAGCTCCGCTCGCTCGCGAATACCTTTGCAATTCTGGCCCTGTTCTCGCTCGAATAACCACTACCTTTATACGGTGCTCATTTATATTGAAAGCATCTACCTTTTAGGCTAAGCTGCCTTACCGGATAGAATTCATTGCCATTTTTCTTGCTTACGAAGGTTTCAAAATACAAATCCCGGAACCCTATTTTGGGGTACACCCTTATCAATGGAAAAAATCAAACCCGAAATATATGACAAATACATAAAGGCACTCATGGATATCAGTAGGGCGATTACCTCCGATCTCTACTTGGAAGATATCCTCAAGTTGATCGTAATGGTCACAGCCAAGGTGACCGGGGTTAAGATTTGCTCTTTATGGCTTGTCGA
>DATKYC010000045.1:0-3739 GCA_035528695.1 Acidobacteriota bacterium
ATTCTCAATTATCGTTTCATACCCGAAAAAGCAAGACAACAGCTCCTCACATGGGAAAGTGTCGCCTCGTCTTCCAAGAACAGGGAAGGGGCCAAAGAGGCTGAGCGAAGGATCGGGAAGGTCAACCACCTCATCAATGGATTGAACATCAAGCTTCACAAGGCCTTGAGGAGAGACGACACCACCTTTGTTTCCAGGACTAAACTGGAGTCTACCCGCTACAGACCTCACAACATAGTGGTTTTGAGGGCAGTACTGATAAATCCCCTGACAGACACAGAAATCCTTAAAGAGATCGTTGAAACACAGAACCTTATTGGCCTGCAAATATGGCAGGAATTCGAACCAGCCTACCAGCGCATAGTGAAAGGGCCAGTATAAGACTAAGAGCCTCACCTTTCCCCACCTATTGAGGTTCCCAGAATGACCTCACCAGCGCGATGGAGAATCGGGACCTCCGGATGGGACTATAAACACTCTCCCAAGACCGGAGGCCTTTGATAAGTGGTACCAAGAGACCCCAAGAAATTTTCTCTTATTTTGACAACGATTTTCAGGGCTTTGCGGTAAGAAACGCAAAAAGGCTCAAAGAGATCCTCTCAATATAGTAAACAAGATTCGAGCTGGTAAGTTCTAAATGGGCACTTCAAGATCACCTAGCATTCAGCCCACCACAGGATTTATTCTATCGTGTGCATCTAAATCCGCGTCGGGACCGAGAAACTGTAGCTGCACTCTCAAGATTCACTAAGAAAGTCAAATGGGCTATTGGCTTAGGGTCTGAATATCATAGCGTTTCTGATATTGATGGAATTAATAGGTAGCAGATACCCAAAACCGGGGTTGACACGCCTCAGAGCTCAAGGGCGAGCCTTTCAGAGTAAAGATTTCGTCACCTAACTATTAGGTGACGAACCAGGGGGCTAGGAATAGACTATGATAAGTATGCTTGAAAACGGGGGCGTCTGAAAACGAATAGATGATTTGGGAAGTCGTAACCTGGGCTATTTTCAAGTATTGTGATGCTAGTCATAATAGGAAGAGGGCCATTGGAAGTGAACTATGGCAAGTTGTCGTTACTTTTGCGGTATTTTGGGGCACCTCAATATATTGACATTCACCTTACCTCACTTCAGCCCCGCCTTTCGTAGGGTGTCAATAAAGCGCTCTGTATCGGCTTGATTTTTGAATGGGGTTGTCTTTGCAAAACCCTCGACAGAGAATTTCGGGTGTATCCCAAGAACCTTTGCGGCTGCAGCATGGGCCTCCTCCTCGCGACCTGATAGACTATACGTGGCGGCTAGGCCAGTAAGGGCAAACAGATTATTGGGCTTGCGATGGAGCGCTTTCTTATATGCTGCAATGGCCTCCCCATACCGCCCCATCATGCGATAGGCGTGGCCTAAGCAGTGGAAGTAAGCGCTCGGAGCAAAGGGGTTGAGACGGATCGCCTTCTTAAACGAGGCAACGGATTGCTCCAGCCTGCCCGCAAAGCACAGAGACATCCCCAGATTTGCATGGCCGTCAGCCCCATTGGGATCGAGTGCGACAGACCGCTCCCCTTCGGCAATGGCCCTCTCATGCTCTCTTTTCAGCAGATAGATAAAGCTCAATACGTCGTGGCTACAGGGGTCGGAGTCATCAAGGGAGAGGGCCTTTTGCGCCAGTTCCTCGGCTCGTGCCAGAGACTCCCTAGGGGACTTACTCGAGCCATACCTGGTGTCCATCATGTGGGTCAAAGCCAGGATGCGGTACGGCCTTGAATACTCCGGGTCCAATGCAATGGCTTCCTCTGCCATCTGCCGGGCCAGAAGATTGCCCTCAATATTCAGGCGGCCAAAATACTCCATTCCTTGCAAGATCTTTACATAGGCCTCGAGGTTGTCCGTGCCTTTTGCCTGCTCTATGCGGGCTTGCTGCCCCTCCGTCAGTCTCACCTCTAGCGCCCTCATGATCTTCATCGTGATCTCATCTTGCAGCGCGAAGATGTCTTTCAGATCCCGGTCGTAGCGCTCCGCCCACAGGTGGTGCCCGGTGGTGGCATCGATCAGCTGAGCTGTGACACGGACCCGATCTCCGACCTTGCGGAAACTCCCCTTCAGCACGTATCGCACCCCCAGCTCTTCGCTTACCTGCTGGATTTTCACCGGCTTCCCCTTGTAGGTGAACGTCGAGTTGCGGGCAATCACAAACACCTGTGGCATCTTAGAGAGACCAGTGATGATTTCCTCAGTTATTCCGTCGCTGAAATATTCCTGTTTCGTATCCTCACTCATGTTCGTAAAGGGCAACACGGCAATAGAAGGCTTATCGGATAGCGGGTATGCCATCCTTTCCACAGAGGCTCGCTCAATCGGGGGTGGTCGGAAATAGAAGTTCCAGATTCCCAGGCCAATGATGGCCACAAGAACGGCAAGTGCCCCGGCAAGGACAGTTTTTCTCCGCCACAAGGGGACCTTCGGAGCCTCAGGCCCGGGTTCCATACGAACCCGATATATCCGCACAGGCTCCTTAATGTTCTTGACTGCGTGCTCCCCCAGATATTCCTCCCACAGGGCAAGTTTATCCTTGATATGCTCATACACAGTTCCTGAGATACAGATGCCTCCCGCCTCGGCTAACCCTTCAACTCGCGCTGCGATATTGACGCCGTCACCATAAATCCTCTCTCCCTCCTCGATCACATCTCCAAGGTTGATCCCAATGCGAAACTCCATCTTACGGTCATCGGGCAACTGTGCGTTCCTGGCCTTGAGTTCCTCTTGGATCTCCACAGCAGAGCGCACTGCATCCAGCACACTTGCGAACTCAGCCAAAAGGTTATCCCCAGGAGAGTCTACCACTCGACCCTGGTGTTTCTGGATGAGTGTACCCATTATTTCCCGGTAAGAGGTTAAGGTGCGGACGGTCGCTTCCTCATCTTCACCCATAAGGCGGCTGTAGCCTGCCACGTCCGCGCTAAGGATAGCGGTGAGCTTTCTTCTGAAGCCTTCGCCAGTCATAAGATCACCTCCCCAAACACAAAAGCGTCCAAAGGGTAAGGGTACCCATCAGAGGCTTTCTTTTCTTCACCTTCTGGTGACACATTCCCATAACTCACCCTAGGAGATTAGGGTTATGTTGTCGGGTTGCTTATGAATTACTGTAAATGAATCGAGCTCAATTCAGTTAACATCTCATAACTGATCGTTGTCAAGTGAAATTGTACCTTCCCCGATCCCCAGATCGGGAGTAAGATGCTTTCAGAGGGGAAACAATAGCGAGAAGAAGTTCAAGATATTGTGTTTTGTGAAATGGTTCACGATTTTCCAATGCTGGTATGCTTCACTCGTCCCTGAAAGGCCCAGAATCTTATGACTGCCGAAGCGAGTCTTGACAATGTCTGGGGCTTTCAAGAGAATCGGTTGTGATAAGTATCCTAGAAAACGGGGGCCGTTCGAAAACGAATAGATGATTTGGAAAGTCGTAACCTGGGCTATTTTCAAGTATTGTGATGCTAGTCATAATAGGAAGAAGACCATTGGAATTGAGCCTTATGGGTATCACAAGTTTTGACAAGCCGGAAAGTTTTGAGATATTCTCATTGTATCTGTAGTGCGACTCGAAGTCGCGTATTTTGAAGGATAAATTAGCAAATAATTGTTTTTGAATCATGTTCTTTACTAATTTATGAACCCGCAAAGCCACGGGTCAGGGGGCTGCTCGGCTTTATTGTTTTTAAAGGGCTCAAAGTTAACCT
>DATKYC010000046.1:0-4984 GCA_035528695.1 Acidobacteriota bacterium
ATCGAGGGGAAGATGAAACAAGGCTAATTCTCTACTTTGGTTCTCTCAGTGTGGTCCTGATGAATCGCTTCCCCTATGTTAATGGGCACCTCTTAGTGGCGCCCGTAAGGCATGTTCCGGGACTCGAATTCCTTTCTCCGGATGAGATGCTGGACCTTCTAATGATGGTCAGCGGGTCAATTAAGGTGCTTAAGGAAGTGATGGGTCCGGAAGGGTTTAACGTTGGCGTGAACCTCGGTAAGGTTGCAGGGGCGGGCGTGGAGGATCACATGCACTTCCACGTCGTACCCCGTTGGAACGGCGATACGAACTATATGACCGTTTTAGGGGAGGTGAGAGTGATTCCCGAACACATTATGGTGACATATCGCGAGCTTTTACCATATTTCCAAGATTTCAAACTTGGCCCTGGAGGTGACAGATGAAACATCTTAAAATGATAGTGGTAACATTGGTTGTATTGATTGCTTTCATAGTGGCAGTTCAAAACTTTCAGGCATTAGCAACACCTGTTCAGTTCAGGGTAAACCTCCTCTTTTTTGATGAATACAAAACCTCTATGCCCCTCTCCCTTGTCGCGATCATTACTTTTCTTATTGGGGTAATCTTTATGGGTTTCTACGGGATGGCAGAACGTTTCTCCTTAAAGAGACAGATAAAGACACTTAAAAAAGAATCGAGGGAGAAGGATAGGGAGCTTAATTCCCTTAGAAACTTGCCTGTGACCAACGGGGATGTGAGCTCAGTGCAGAGCTCGGAGGAATAATAACCCCCTGTTTGGAAGCACCGTCTTCACAATGTTAGGCGGCACGATTTCACTGCGGGATAGGCCCCAGAGTGGGTGAGTGCCACGATAAACTGATGGGAGATATGGCGCATGCTGCAGCCATTATGGCAATGGTTTTTGGAACCAGATAATCAGCGCCTTCTTATTGGGGTTGCTATCGCCTTTGCAATGGGATCAATTATTGGGGGTTGGATCCGGCGCACAAAACGAGACAGGGTTAAGTTAAGAGCCGGTAAAGGGGATGAAGCCTTCTTCAAGGGGGTTCAATATATCCTCTCCAATGACCGCGATCAAGCTATCGAAGAATTCACCAAGTCGGTCCAGGTAGACTCTGAGACCATAGAAACCTATGTGGCCCTCGGTAACCTGTATCGGTCCAAGGGCGATATAGATAGAGCCATCCGCATCCGCCAGAGTATTATTTTGAGGCCAAATATCGACGAGCAGATAAAGCTCAGAGCCCTTTTCGATCTGGGGTTGGACTACCGGAAGGGGGGGTTTGTAAACAGGGCACTAAAAACGTTCCTGGAGGTTGCACGGAAGGATCCTTCCAGCGCGGAAACGCTCAAAGAGATTGAAAGGATTTACGAAGAGGTCAAGGACTGGGAGAACGCGTATAGGACACGGGAGGAGATCGCCCGATTAGTCAAGGGTGACCACCGGCATATTATGGCACATCACCTGGTTGAAATAGGCAAGGTTCACCAGCAGAGGGGAGAAGACACAAAGGCAAAATCGTTTTTTAATAAGGCCATCTCAACCAATAAGGAATGTGTCGATGCGTACCTTCATCTGGGAGACCTCTATTTTGAAAGGCAGGAATACAAGAAGGCGATCTCGGCTTGGAAAAGTGTCGTGGAAGTGACTCCCCAATTTACATTTCTTGCATATCGTCGTCTTGAAGGGGCCTATTCAAAGATGAAAAACGTGAAACCTGTGGGGGATTTCCTCAAAGAATGTGCCCAATCAAATTCAGATGCCTTCACCCACATGGCCCTGGCGCATTATTTATATAACGATGGTGAGATTGAAGAGGCGCTCGAACATATAGAGAGTGCTCTTGAGCTTGCCCCTTCTTTTTGGGAGGCGATGAAGTTCAAAGGGGAAATCCTCCTCAGTCACGCCAGGGAGAAGGATGCTTTGAAGGGTTACAGAGAGCTTATCAATTGCCTAAATATACCTTACTTGAAATTCCAGTGTACCCAGTGCGGCTTCCAGCCAAGTGAGCTTCAGTGGCAGTGTCCGCAATGCAACAACTGGGATACGGTCCATTTGATCGACTCGAGTACCACTGGACCAACTTCCACCCCTCACACTGAAGAGGCATTGCCACGGTTGTTTGAAACCATAAAATGAGGAACGGTATGACTCAGTTGACGCCCATGTTTAGGCAATACATCGGCATCAAGGCCACATACCCTGATGCCATTTTGTTTTTCCGAATGGGTGATTTTTATGAAATGTTTTTTGATGACGCTAGAACTGCATCCAGAATCCTCGGTATTACTCTCACTGGGCGGGGAAACTATAACGGCGAGAGGGTGCCCATGTGCGGCATACCTCACCACGCCTCCAAGTCATATATAGCAAGGCTGGTGGCGAGTGGCTGGAAGGTTGCCATTTGCGAGCAGACTGAAGATCCGCGCTCGAGTAAGGGAATCGTAAAGAGAGAGGTAATCAGGGTGGTCACCCCTGGGTCTATAGTAGATGAGGGAGATGTTGACGATAAAAGCAATTTGTATATGGCTGCGATATCACGGGGAGATGATCGGTACGGGTTGGCTCACGTGGACCTTTCTACTGGCGAGTTTCGTGTCACGGAAACCGGGTCCTTTAATGAGCTATTGGGTGAATTAAACAGGATAGCCCCGGTAGAACTCATAATACCTGAAAACAGGGACTTATCGGAAAAAGCGGAGCTGTCTCATTACAGGAAAGAGGTGCTCGGGAGGGATTCCTTTGATCCAAAGAATGCAGAAGACATTCTAAGAGAGCAATTAGGAGTTAGATCCCTCGTAGGCTTTGGGTGTCAGGACATGATAGAAGGTATTGTCTCTGCCGGTGCTCTAATTAACTATCTTCGAGATACCCAAAAAGGCAATCCGGTCCACATCAAGGAGATTGTAAGTTATAGCCTCGGGGACTTTATGTTCCTGGACGAATCAACCTGTTCCCATCTTGAACTTTTGAGAACCATGCGCCGGCAATCCGCGAAGGGATCGCTGTTTGAAATCCTTGACAATACGGTTACCTCCATGGGGAGTCGCCTGCTGAAAAAATGGATTACTTACCCTCTTATTGATATCGATAAAATCCGTGGGCGGCTTGCCGCTGTCGCTTGTCTTAAGGACGACCCCATTCTTCGCGACAAGGTAAGAGAAGAGGTTGGAGAGATCTACGATATGGAGCGTTTGAACGGCCGTATTGCCCTTGGGAGGGCAAATGCAAGGGATCTCTTGGCCCTTAAATTCTCTATTCGGAGGCTCCCCGCCATTAGGGATGCCCTGAGTAATTCTGCAAGTTCACTCCTCTCAGAAATCTACTTCAGACTTGACACCCTTCAAGACATAGCTGAGTTGATAGGGGAGAGTATCAGAGAGGACCCGCCGGTTTCTGTGAAAGAGGGTGGGATTATAAGAGATGGTTATGATGATGAGCTCGACAGGCTGATATCCTTGAGCAGTGATGGTAAGACCTGGATATCCCGATTCGCAGCCTCTGAGCAAAAAAGGACTGGGATATCAAGTCTGAAGGCAGGGTTTAACAAGGTCTATGGGTATTACATCGAGATTTCAAAGGCCAACCTGCATCTTGTACCCCAGGACTACATTAGGAAACAGACGCTGGTTAATGGAGAGCGGTATATTACAGAATCCCTTAAAACGGTAGAAGAGCAGGTGTTGGGTGCTGAGGAGAAACGGGTAGAGCTGGAATTCGAGATCTTTGATCGAATACGCAGAAGGATAGGCCTTGAGAATCAGCGTATAAAAGAAACCGCGGAACTCATCGCACAGGTTGATGTTATTGCTGCGCTGGCAGAGACTGCGGAAATGAACAATTATTTGTGTCCGGAAGTTGACAATGGTCCGGTCATAGATATCATAGAAGGCCGTCACCCGGTAGTCGAGCAAACCGTTAAAGATGAGGATTTTGTTCCAAATGATATTCACCTGGATTCTGGAGAACAGCAGGTATTGATCATTACAGGGCCAAATATGGCAGGCAAATCAACTATCCTCAGACAGACTGCACTAACCGTGCTTATGGCACAAATGGGAAGCTTTGTCCCAGCTTCAAAGGCACTCGTAGGTATTGTGGACCGTATCTTCACCCGAGTTGGTGCATCTGACGATCTGGCCAGGGGACAGAGTACTTTCATGGTGGAAATGAACGAAACAGCAAACATACTGAGACATGCTACCCCTAAGAGTCTGGTAGTGTTGGATGAGATAGGCCGCGGCACGAGCACATATGACGGTTTGAGCATTGCCTGGTCCGTGGCGGAGGCTTTGCACGACCGTAATAAGCAGGGGGTTCGAACCCTTTTTGCTACTCATTATCATGAGCTTACAGAACTGGTAGTAAGCAAACAGCGGGTAAAGAATTTCAATGTGGCAGTCCGGGAATGGAATGATCGTATTATCTTTTTGCGAAAGCTTGTGCCAGGGGGAACGAGCCGGAGTTATGGTATACAGGTGGCTCGAATCGCTGGCCTACCGGAGAGCGTCTTGAGGAGGGCCAAAGAAATCCTTGAAAATCTAGAGGAAAAAGAAATAGATGAGATTGGAATAACTCGTTTGGCTAATAGATCCTCTGAGAGTGATAGGGGTGATTTTTTGCAACTGAGCTTGTTCAAATCGGAAGATGGGAAATTAAGAGATTGGATTAGAGGGCTGGACATATCCTCTATGACCCCTTTAGAGGCTTTAATAGAGCTTAACAGGCTGAAGGAATATATGGATTCTTAAACACGATTTCATCAATCCGGGATTAAGGAAATAGGAACCAGGTGCATCCGAACCCAATACACTCAAAGACCCCACCAAATTATTAAACAATTTGTAACACTTTAGCTCTTTTCAATTTTACAGAGTCGGTTCATGGGTCCTTTTCCGGAGTGACCGGCGGGAGGCCTTCGTCATTTCAAGAAGTTACGCAATGGGGGACCCCCTGGCCCCGAGCGAATGCGAGGGGAAC
>DATKYC010000047.1:0-2578 GCA_035528695.1 Acidobacteriota bacterium
TCCGCATGCCCGGTTAATGTCTTTGTGGTAGTTGACGAAGATCCCAATGATCCTCTCCGGGACGAGCCAGTTGCCATGGTTGCCGGAGACAAGAAGAAAAAAATAAAGTATGAGTGTAACCCTTGTAAACCCGCAAATAAGACACCTCTCCCCTGCGTAGAGGCCTGCAAAGCCGGAGCTATCTCTCATTCCTGGTAAAGGGCCTCAGATCAACAGCGTTTAGAGATCAGGCGCAGTCTTTGTGAGGACTGAAGCGTATGAGTCAGGTGAAGTTAACCATCGACGGGCAAGAAACAGAAGTTACGGCCGGTACCACCATCCTGGAAGCTGCGAAGAGCGCAGGAATATACATTCCAACCCTTTGTTACCACCCGGACTTACCCCCTGCAAAGGGTGGCGAGACCTCAAGATTTATCTACCAGGGCAACAACAGGATCGAAAATGCGATGCCCGAAGAGGTGGGAAAAGGCTGTGGCCTTTGCGTGGTGGAGGTGGAGGGAGAAGCAGAGCTGGTCGGTTCATGCGCCACCGAGGTCAATGAGGGAATGGTCGTTTTTACTGAAAATGACCGGATCAAGGCCAAACGACAGGAAAACCTGATTCCCATACTTGCACGTCATCGTCACGCGTGCTTGACCTGTGCTCAGCAGGAGGGATGTAGCCGGAGCCAGTGTTCCACCAATGTTCCTGAGAACGAGAGATGCTGCACCCTTTTCGGACACTGCGAACTTCAAAGGGTAGCTCAATACGTAGGGATATCTGATTCCACTCCCAAGTGGCTGGCTACCGACTTGCCCATTTTCAAAGATGCCCCCCTTTTTGAGAGGGATTACAACCTCTGTATTGGATGTACGAGGTGCACCAGGGCATGCCGGGATCTCAGAGGCATCGAGGCAATAGGCTTTGTTTATGATGAAAAGGGACTTGTCCAGGTTGGGTGCGTGGGGCCTAGCCTGGAGGAATCCGGATGCAAATTTTGCACGGCGTGTGTTGAAGTCTGTCCCACAGGTGCGCTGACGGACAAGTCGGTGGGTCCTGGAAGAAAGGAGCAAGATATTGTTCCATGCAAAGAGGCCTGCCCGGCCCACATTGATATTCCTGGCTACTTGAGGCTGATCGTTGAGGGAAAGAGGGATGAGGCAAATGCGGTAATTAGAGAAAAGGTGCCGTTCCCCGGCATCTTGGGAAGGGTCTGTATCCACCCATGTGAAGAGGTATGCCGTCGGGGAGAGGTTAACGAACCCGTATCCATCTGTGCTTTGAAAAGATATGCAGCAGACGGAGACTCTGGACTCTGGAAAGTAAGCTCAAAGGTCGAGGATGATACTGGCGAGAAGGTGGCCATTGTGGGGTCTGGTCCTGCCGGTCTGACAGCGGCCTTTTATCTCAGGAAGCTGGGACATGCCGTGACGGTATTTGATGCCCGGAGCGAGGCCGGTGGTATGATGCGTTACGCCATACCAGCCTACCGCCTCCCCAGGGATATCCTGGACAAGGAGATCAAGGACATCCTGGATTTGGGCATCGAGTTCAGGCCAAATCAGGCACTCGGTAAGGACTTTAGCCTGGAGCAGCTCAAGAGCGAGGGCTACGATGCGGTTTTTCTGGGGGTTGGGGCCCAGTTGAGTCGCCGTATACCTGTGGAGGGGGCTGAACTCCCTGATGTCTTATGGGGTGTTGATTTTCTAGGTAAGGTTAGCGAAGGAGAGAAGATATCTCCTAAAGACAGGGTCATCGTGATCGGTGGTGGTAATGTGGCCGTGGATGTTGCCCTGAGTGCGATTAGGTGTGGAGCCAGGGAAGTGACAATGGTGTGTCTTGAGCGCCGGGATGAAATGCCCGCGCACGACTGGGAGATCGAGGGGGCACTCGCAGAAGGGGTAAAGCTCATGCCTTCGTGGGGACCCGGCAAGATCTTGAGCACAAACGGTCAGGTTAGCGGTATGGAGCTTGTTAGATGTACGTCTGTCTTTGACGACAGAGGGGATTTTTGCCCTACCTTTGATGATACAAAGGAGCAGATAGAAGGGGATCAGGTTATTTTGGCAATCGGTCAGGCATCTGACCTCTCATTCTTGGGGGATGATACTCGGATTTCGGTGAACAAAGGCCTCATAGTGGTGAATCCCGACACCCTGGAAACAGGGATGAAAGGGGTGTATTCCGGTGGGGATGTGGCGGCGGTGCCAGGCGCCATCATACACGCGATTGCGGCCGGCCGAAAGGCTGCATCATCAATTGACAAGACGCTCGGTGGTACAGGGGAAATCGACGAAATCCTGTGTGACAGGGAATCGCCAAGCCAGTACCTTGGCAAGGATGAAGGGTTTGCACTATGGCCGCGTGAGATATGCCCCGAGATTGGATTAGAGGGAAGACATCAGGGATTTGAGGAAGTCTCGCTGGGGTATGCTGGCAAACAGGCACAAAGAGAAGCCAAGCGGTGCCTACAATGTGATTTAAGACTTCTCCTGGGTAGCAATCCTTCTCCGCCGGAAAAGGTGCTGGCCTTTACCGAGGAGAACGTTAACCAGGTTACTGAAGGAGAGGGTGTCTTTCAACTCTATGATGAAGATCG
>DATKYC010000048.1:0-8883 GCA_035528695.1 Acidobacteriota bacterium
CGTTCCAAGTCTCACGGCCTGGTCATTTCATGAAGTTACCCAACGGGTGATGCCTCCCCCCTCCCTGTTCCCCTCGCATTCGCTCGGGGCCAGGGGGTCCCCCATTGCGTAACTTCTTGAAATGACGAAGGCCTCCCGCCGATCACTCCGGAAAAGGACCCGTGAACCGTCTCTGTAAAATTGAAAAGAGCTAAAGTGTTACGGTTAAAGTAATAAAGAAAGGGGCGAGGATTCGCCCTTCTGGAGCAACATTAATGATCTGTTCAGAAAAAATAACAATGCCGCATACTTATTTTTTTGTTACTAGTCTGATGAAGTGTAGGCCCAGGCATGACTGACGGTCCTTGCATTTAGCGCATTGACTTTCGGATGCAAGAATTCTCCCCTTAGTCTAAGCCAGTTATAGGCGTGATTGAGTTTTCGAAGTTTCCCGTGCTCCGGGGGCTTGGAGTACGGAGTATGGCCGTAAGATGCTTCAGAAATACCAAGGTGAAAATCCCCTGCCGGGTAAATATAGGTGGATTTGAAGGCCTCAACTTCAATGTTTTCTTGCCGGGCAAGGGCATTTATCTGGTCCTCTGTCAACTTAATTAGAAAAAATTTCGATACTCCTCGCTCAGAATATTTGTACATGCACCGCGCTTCCGAGCTGGAGACAAACACTGTTGAAATGAAATCGAGCTTTCTTAATAGCTGTGCAGCAATGAGTCCTGCTGTCCGCCTACCCCCAACACTGTGATGGCAACCATAGTATTCAAAAAGTTTCTTCTGTAGGATATGCCCCTCTTTATCTCCATTCTCATATAAGTTGTTTTGAATATACCTGAGCCCTTGGGCCAGGTCCTCAGCAGCATCAGCAATGGGCCAATCAATCTTGACATGGAAATGAGTCAATGAATATCGATTTTTCTTCTTGACTGTAAGGTCCTGTTGGATGAGTAATGCGTAATCGATACTCAACAAGTGTTCGATAAAATCTAAAAAACCGGGATTCTCAAAATACCGAAGATTTTGATGGAAACTTTTGTAGAGGGAAAAATTGGCTAGATATTCGAGATTTTTCTTGACCACACTATTCTCAGGGAAAAAGCGCATATAGTTCTTCAGCTCAGGACTGACAACACCCTCACAAAAAATAACAATAAAGGTGTTAAAGAACTCCGACTCTTTTTCCATTTTCTTTGATTTTGGCTTGAGCTCACTCTTGTCGAGAAAAGGGTATTCGATCTCCTTTTTCTGGTAATTGAAAAAGGAGTCAATGAGAGAAATCTTCATTAGCCGGCGTTCCAAGGCATCCCTTAACATCTCGTACAGTGAACGCCTTAGCTTTTCGTAGTAACTAAGCTGCTCTCTAAATCTCCACATAGGCAGATGTGTGTGAGGTTGGTGCTTTTTTCGGTAAAATTGGTTCGTGCCCGTCCACCCAAGAATACTTTGGATGGACACCAGCCCTTTCAGTCGGATATGATGAGCCTTGGCATGGATAAGTTATGTTTTAATTTAATAAAAACTGATTGTAAGTGTCAATGAATAAAAGAGAAATTTTGACATGTATGTTCCCCGAGCTGGATTCTTTTCCCTGGAGGTGGAAAGGGCTATAGATTAATTTCCTTGACAAAATAAGGGCGTTTTATATACTAACGATTTTACGCTCTACTGAGGAAAATGAGTCTTTATTGTATTTTAATAAGGATTATTTCCCATGATCATTGACCTAAGAACCATATTGCATGAGCCTCGCGACTTCAAACTTACCTTTGGTGCGGGCTGGTGGCAAGGCTTCGAGGAAAATGATCAGATTCTGGGCCTTGATAGCCCTCTGGAAGTTCATATAAGAATTACTGCGGCAGTAGGTATGTATGAGCTTGATGGTCATTTGTCCGGAGGGTTTCGCATCTTATGTAACAGGTGCCTCGAGCCCTACCACCGCGATTTAGAGTCTGACTTCAGGTTGTTACTGGCTTTTCCTCCTTCTGATATGGATCAAAGCGAGCTTGAGCTTACTGAAGAAGACCTCTCGGTAGATTTCATCACTGGTGGAGAAGTGGATCTGGATGACATCGTCAGAGGGCAGATCTACTTGTCGTTGCCCATGAAATCCCTTTGCAGGGAGGAGTGTTCAGGTCTATGCCCCGTATGCGGGAGTAATCTTAACATAGACAGATGCAACTGCCAGCGCGAGGGGGAACACTCGGGCTTCTCAAAACTGAAGGATTTGAAACTCAAAGGAGAACAGATTTAGGTTATGGCCGTACCAAAAAAGAAAACTTCAAAATCCAAGCGAAACATGAGGCGATCTCACCACAGGGTTAGCATGCCCAATACCGCCACTTGTCCGCATTGTCATGAGCCGGTATTACCCCATCACGTGTGCCCTGGATGCGGGACTTACCGAGGCAGGACTGTAATCAAGACCGAAGAGAGCTAAGATGAAAGTGGCCGTGGATGCGATGGGTGGAGATCACGCTCCCGGCGAGGTTGTAAAGGGAGCCGTTCAGGCGGCATCTGAACTGGGCATTGATATTACTCTCGTTGGTCACGACAAGATCATACAGGGAGTGCTCAGGGCTTGGCCGTCCACACATCGTATTAGCATATACCATTGTGAAGAAGTGGTACGTATGGATGAGTCGCCTCTAAAGGCGGTTCGTCAAAAGAAGGATTCCTCCATCAGGGTGGCCTTTAACCTCATAAAAAGGGGTGAGGTCGACGCAATAGTAAGTGCCGGCAATTCAGGTGCCACTTTGGCTGCCGGCATTCTTACCCTTGGCAGGGTGGAGGGTGTGGAAAGACCTGCCCTCGCAGGCATATTTCCGGGGGAAAGAGGTAATGTCATCCTTATAGATGTTGGGGCAAATGTCGACTGCCGACCGTCCCACCTCTTCCAATTCGGCGTAATGGCCGAAGCTTTTGCCACCTCTTGTCTAGGCATCGAGAACCCCAAAGTGGGTTTGCTAAGTATTGGTGAAGAGGGCGGTAAAGGTAACGAACAGGTACGTCTGGCCCGAGAGTTGCTCAATAAAAGCAAACTGAATTTTGTTGGTAATGTGGAAGGTCGTGAAATCTTCTCGGGAGACGTGGAGATAATCGTGTGCGATGGTTTCGTTGGGAATGTAGCCCTGAAGGTTAGTGAAGGTATGGCCCAGGCGATGACCCAACTTTTGAACACAGAGATGATGAGTTCAGTCTTGGGTAGGACTGGGCTTCTGCTTTGTCATGGATCTATTGAGCGTTTTAGAACGAAGCTAGATTACGAAGAATACGGTGGTGCTCCCCTGCTAGGGATTAATGGGGTAAGCATTGTCTGCCATGGAGGATCTTCAGCAAAGGCTATCAAGAATGCCATTAAATTGGCGGCCCGCTACGTAGACAACCGAGCCCTAGAAAAAATGGTGCAGCGGTTGAACCTATATAGGACGGAAAATCCCCCGGGGTAACGCGTGACCACACCCAATATATGAAGGCTAGCATTTCAATTTCGTGGCTGCGCGGTTCAAAAGACCACCCCGTCTTTTCAGAAAGAGGAAAAAGTGATGAGCAATTCTAGTTCAAGGGTTGTGGTAATCACCGGAGGATCGAGAGGCATAGGACGAGCCATAGCCTTACGGTTCGGTGAGGAAAAGGCCAGGATTGTTATTGTGCACTATGATCCGGACGAGGATGCTTCCAGCGAGACATTGGGCGAACTAGGACAAAAAGGCGTTGAGGCGGAGAGTTACAAAGTAGACGTATCCTTTTTTGAGGCTGCTGACCTTCTCTTCAAAAATATTATTTCGAAATATGAAAAGATCGACGTGTTGGTAAATAATGCCGGAATCACCAGAGATACACTCTTGATGCGGATGACGGAGGAAGCCTGGGATACAGTCATAAGGGTCAATCTAAAAGGTATATTCAACTGCACACAAGCGGTCGTTAGACCTATGATCAAGCAAAGAAGCGGGCGTATCGTCAATATCTCTTCCGTAGTCGGACAAATAGGAAATGCTGGACAGTCCAATTACGCTGCATCCAAAGCAGGGATCATGGGCTTTACCAAGAGCGTTGCAAGAGAGGTGGCGGCAAGGGGGATAACAGTGAACGCTGTTGCACCCGGTTTTATAGATACGGATATGACAGCCGTGCTTCACGAAAAAGTCAGGCAAGGTTTTATGCAGCAGATACCTCTTCGCAGGATTGGCAAACCAGAGGATGTGGCAGAGGCAGCCTATTGGCTTTGCTCTGATTCGGCAGGTTATATCACAGGTCAAGTTATCCATGTAAGTGGTGGTATGTATATGTGAAGTATTTCAGGGGTGAGGTGTCTCGCCTCAGCAAACTTAGAAAGCAGAAGAAAGAAAAGAAACTCAATTAGGAGGTAATTTTGTATGGAAGCTGTCCAAGAAAAGGTGCGAAAGATTGTTTGCGAGCAGCTTGATGTGGCTGAAAAGGATGTTGTTCCAGATGCTTCGTTTGTAGATGATTTAGGCGCTGATTCCCTGGATCAGGTGGAGCTGATAATGGCTATGGAAGAAGAATTTGACATCTCCATCCCTGATGAAGATGCTGAAAAAATAGTAACTCTAAAGGACGCCATTGAGTATATCAAGAGAGCCATTGGAAATTGAAATTCCCACGTTGGATATGTGGAATGCATGGAAATCGAAAAACTTAGAGGCATGGGTGATTGAGGTTTCGATGCAGGCAAAGCAAGAATGCCGATTTCACATCCTGGCGAGTCTGGATTGATAAACTAACCTTAAGATTAGGAGCACTATGATGACCAGACGGGTTGTGGTAACAGGCCTGGGAATGGTCACACCCTTGGGAACTGGTGTCAAAGAGAACTGGGAAGCCGCATGTTCAGGGAAATCGGGGATCGGACCCATCACGAAATTTGACGCCTCCGAATTTCCAGTTCGGATTGCTGGCCAGGTCAAGGATTTCAGGTCCGAAGATTTCATGAGTAAGCAGGAGATTAGGCGCTTCGACATATTCATCCATTATGCAGTGGCATCCGCCAGGATGGCCATTGAAGAATCAGGTCTTAAGATTGATAGCTCTAACGGTCATCGAATTGGCTGTATAACCGGTTCCGGTTTAGGCGGTCTGGCAACGCTAGAGCACTATCACAAGGTCCTTCTGGAGAAGGGCCCCAGCCGAATCAGTCCCTTTTTCATTCCCGGTATGATTCCTAACATGGCACCTGGGCAGATTGCTATTGAGTTCGGAGTCAAAGGACCTAATATCTCGATAGGAACAGCTTGCGCTGCAAGCTCCCACGCTCTTGGAGAGGCCTTACAACTTATCCGGGCGGATATTTCGGACGTCATGATCGCCGGTGGAGCAGAGGCAGTAGTGACTCCATTAGCTTTAGGTGGGTTCTGTTCCATGCGCGCTCTGTCCACTAGAAATGAAAACCCGGAAAAGGCTTCACGCCCCTTCGAATTAGATCGTGACGGCTTTGTTATGGGTGAAGGCGGAGGGATGTTGGTTCTAGAAGAATTGAACCACGCCCTTGAGCGAGGTGCCAACATATATGCAGAGGTGTCGGGCTATGGATTGACATCGGACGCCTATCACATGTCCGCCCCCGATCCGCTGGGTATAGGAGCCATCAATTGTATGAGTGCGGCCCTTGATTTCGCGGGGGTAAAACCTGAAGACATAGATTACCTTAATGCCCATGGCACCTCTACCAAACTAAATGATCTCTCAGAAAATAAGGCCGTCAAGGCCGTGTTTGGAAAGCACGCGTACAAGCTTGCCATCAGCTCAACAAAGTCCATGACCGGTCATCTTTTGGGAGCGGCCGGTGGCGTTGAGGCGATCTTTACCGTACTTACAATCAAGCACGGCACAATCCCGCCCACAATCAATTATGAAACCCCTGACCCTGAATGTGACCTTGACTACGTTCCCAACGTAGCTAGAAAGGCTGAGGTCAAAACTGCCATGTCAAACTCTTTTGGATTTGGCGGGACCAATGCGTCTTTAATCTTTAGGGCCTATGAACCATAGTGTTTGATAACCTTAGGATAGGTTACTAAGATCTTAGTAATGGGAGGCCGGGTCATCGGTGTTGGTCTTGCCCTTGAAATGGTAGAAGTTTTTCTAGACAGGCCCTTTGAGGGAGGCCGACACAAGTTGAGATTAGATCAATTTGACTTGGAAGGTATAGTTTGAGGGAGAGAACTCTACAGGAAGTGGATTCCGAAGTCTACGGGGCGATCCGGGCAGAGATAGACCGAGAAAGACATTATCTCAATATGATCGCTTCTGAAAACTATGCCAGCCGCGCCGTAATCGAAGCCCAGGCCAGCGTGATGACCAACAAGTATGCTGAAGGGTATCCCGGCGCCAGATATTACGGCGGTTGCGAGTATGTTGACGAGGTGGAGAGACTCGCCATTTACCGCGCCAAGAGATTGTTCAGCGCTGAATATGCAAACGTTCAACCACATTCAGGGTCTCAGGCCAATATGGCCGTCTACCTGTTTTTCCTGAAACCCGGCGATCTGATTCTTGGAATGGATTTATTGCATGGCGGTCACCTGACGCACGGCAGTACTAAGAGCTTCTCCGGTATGATATTCAGGTCAGTGTTCTATGGAGTCGACCCGGCAACCCAAAGAATCAACTACGATCTGGTAAGAGACCTGGCTAGGAAACATAAACCTAAGCTGATTATCGCAGGTGCCAGTGCCTACCCCAGGACCATCGATTTCCACCAATTCAAAGAAATCGCCAATGAAATTGGTGCCTTTCTCATGGCCGACGTGGCTCATATTGCTGGCCTGATCGCAGCAGGGCTCCATCCTTCTCCAGTGGGCGAGGCTGATTTCATAACCACCACAACCCATAAAACCCTCAGAGGACCGAGAGGCGGGCTGATCCTCTCACAAGAGAGATATGAGGCAAGGCTGGAAAGAGCGGTCTTTCCTGGTATCCAGGGCGGCCCTCTCATGCATATTATTGCGGCGAAAGCAGTTGCCTTTGAAGAGGCCATGAGGCCAGAATTTGCTGATTATCAAAGGCAGGTGGTCCTCAATGCGAGGGTGCTTGCTGAAGAACTCATGAACTTCGGTTTCGACCTGGTATCAGGAGGGACAGATAATCATTTAATAGTTGTGGATTTAACCAAGAGGGGAATAACTGGAAAGGAGGCGCAAAGGGCCCTGGAGAGGGCAGGCATTGTAGCAAATAAGAACACTGTTCCTTTTGACAAACTGAGCCCCAAGATAGCTAGCGGTCTAAGGTTGGGAACACCGGCATTAACCACCAGAGGAATGAAGGAGACGGAAGTTAAGACAATAGCCGGGTTGATAAGAAAGGTGTTGGAAAACCCCGCATCTGAGAAGGCAGAAGTGGAGGCCCGAGAAGTCGTACGTGATTTATGCAAAAGATTTCCTATATATCAGTACCTTGATGAGGTGGGTTAATTGACCAGGCCTACTTGGAATGAATATTTTATGACCATCGCCAGAATGGTTACCAAGAGATCAACCTGTCTGCGACGGCAGGTGGGCGCTATTTTGGTGAAAGAAAAGAGAATACTTGCTACCGGTTATAACGGCGCACCTGCAGGAATCAGGCACTGCGAGGAGGTCGGGTGTTTGAGAGTCGACTCTTCTGTCCCTTCCGGCATGAGGCATGAGCTGTGTAGGGGCCTTCATGCGGAGCAGAATGCTATTATTCAGGCAGCTTATCATGGTATCCCCATTGGGAATTCGATTCTCTATTGCACCAACAAGCCCTGCGCAATATGCTCGAAAATGCTCATTAATGCAGGGATCAAAAAGATCTTTTATGAAAAGGGCTATGATGACCCTCTCGCAGATCAACTGTTTGCTGAAGCAGGTGTGGAGATTGTGGAGTTTGCCATATGAAATGCCCGTACTGCACAAAGATAGACAACAAGGTGATTGACTCCCGTTTGAGCAAAGATGGCAGGATGATCCGAAGAAGGAGAGAGTGTATCAATTGCGGGAGGAGGTTCACAACCTATGAAAAACTGGAAGAGCTCCTCCCAATGGTGGTCAAGAAAGATGGCAGACGAGAGCCTTTTAGCCGAGATAAGATCATCTCCGGGATCCGCAAGGCATGCCAAAAGCGTCCCATTAGCAGTACCAATATCGAGGAGTTTGTAGACTCTTTGGAGCTCTATTTTCAAGAACTCGGCAAGAAAGAGATCCCCAGTTCCCAGATTGGAGAAAGGGTCATTAACAAGCTCAAAGAATGGGACGAAGTCGCTTATGTCAGATTTGCTTCTGTATACAGACAATTCAAGGATATCAGTGAATTCATGGCAGAACTGGAGGGAATACTCAGGTCTAAGAAAGAAAAGGAAGGCACATAATCTCAAAGAAACCCCATGAATCAGGTGGATGTAAAATTCATGCAAGAGGCCTTACGCCAGGCGCGGAAAGGTTTGGGTCGAACTACCCCCAATCCTGCTGTGGGGGCGGTGATTGTGAGGAACGGCAAGGCGATTGCGACAGGTTACCATCGTAGAGCCGGCCTTCCCCATGCAGAAATTGAGGCACTGAAAGAGGCAGGGACAAAAGCGGCCGGAGCCACCCTATATGTGACCCTGGAGCCATGCAACCATTACGGGCGAACACCTCCGTGTACTGAGGCCATTCTCAGGAGTGGAATTAAGAGAGTGGTGATTGGGATGAGGGATCCCAATCCTGATGTTACCGGCGGCGGTTGCGAATTTCTCCGGGATAAAGGAATTGAAGTCAAGCCTGGCGTCCTGGAAACAGAATGCGCACAGCTCAATGAAGTCTTCTTGAAATTTGTCACTTCAAGACGCCCTTTCGTAATCGTGAAGTCTGCTCTCACCTTAGATGGGTGGGCTGCAACCAGCACCGGAAACTCAAAGTGGGTGACCAATGAGAG
>DATKYC010000049.1:0-5131 GCA_035528695.1 Acidobacteriota bacterium
CGTCCCCCTGTCTGTAAAGGGTGTAAGGAACCTTCCCCCTTAAGATCTCATAGACAAGGTTCAGGTTATGATAGCTGGTGAAGAGCACAAGGGCCCTGCCCTCAGTTCTATCTAAAATATCCTTAATTCTCTGTGCGACCTGTGAGCCAAAACTCTGCTCACTGGGGACAGGTAAGTCACGCGGAATATAGAGGAGGGTCTGAACTTCAAACGCAAAGTGGGAAGGATAGATGCCTTCCATTGTGTCCTCGGGGAGGCCGAGCCGGGACCGGGTATAATCAAAGGTTCTGTTTGTGGATATGGTCGCTGAAGTGAGAATAAATGTGTTCACCTTCTCATATACGAGTTCGCTCATGTGCCCCGAGACGTCAAGGGGGGAGGTATGAAGCGTAATACCCCTTTTTGATTTCTCATACCAGTTCAACCAATTGTGCCCTCTTGGAACCAGCATCTCCCCTAACAACTGTTCAAACTCTTCTGCCCTGACCACCAGTCCACGGGAAGAAAAACTATCCGGCTCCCTGAGATCCGCCTTTTCTCCGATAAACCTCAGCCCTCTGCTGATTTCCCGGGCTGGGCCCTCACTTATTGCCAATTGGGCATCAGGACCAAGCCTGCCCTTATCTTCCCGGTCACTGAACAGCGCTTTCAGCTGTTCCACTCCGGCCTTTACTGCTCGTAAGTGTTTCCCAAGCGCCCCCTTTCTAATCTTCCGAAGATCCTTGACCTCATTTTCAATCTCATTAACTAGGTCCATCAATTGGGTGGTGCTCAGGCTTTTTCCAAAATAAGAGCTGGCAATATCCTCCAGGGTGTGGGCTTCATCAAACACGACGACCTGGAACCGGGGGATTATTTCTCCGAATCCCCCTCTTTTTACCTTTAGATCTGCAAAAAAGAGGTGATGGTTCACAATAATGATCTTGGACTTGGCAGCTCTGCTACGAAGTTTACTCAAGAAACAATCATCCAGAAACATGCAGTGTGCACCTAAACACTGCTCCGAGCTCGAGGAGAGCGCATCCCAAAGGGCATCATCGTCTGCCAACCACGAGATCTCTGCACGATCAGCAAATTCCGTGTTTTTGAGCCATTCTTCCAACCTTTGTCTTGTCTCCTTCAGGGCAGCCTTTAAAAAGGAGGGCTGGGAAAAATAGTGGTGATACTTATTGAAGCACAGGTAATTCTTTCTTCCCTTCATGAGCATGGCATCAATGGTGAGCCCGGTGGCTCTTCGGAGGAGGGGAATGTCTTTCAGGTAGATCTGATCCTGCAGGTTTTTGGTTCCCGTCGAAATAACAGCCTTCTTGCCGCTCAATATGACGGGCACAAGATAACCAAAGGTTTTACCGGTACCTGTGCCTGCCTCAACAATCGCGGGGCTTTTTGTTTGGAGGGACTCTTGGATAAGAAGGGCCATCTCCAGCTGAGAGCTCCGAAACTCAAAGCCAGGGAGCGAGCCAGCCATCAGGCCATCAGGGCCCAGCACATCCTGAATGGTGAAAGAGGAGGTAGGCATGAGACAAATATGGAGTTATCTTTGTTGGGCTAAATATCTTTTAGGCGCATATTGGCCGGTGAATTCCCAATAAGATCGTCGAAAGCTTTTAAGGATGCCGAGAGCTTATTCATTTCTTCTGATTGAGCAACAGGTATAGTATCGCTTCCCCGCTCCTCGAGTGCATTTATTACATAACTAATGGTCAAGGTGTCTGGATCGCGCGCAGGCTGGTAGGCGACCGCCTTATCCTCGTCTACCTTAATCTGAGAAATAATTTTAGCTTCAACCAGCTCATACATGATCTGGCGGACCAGGCGAATAGGGATCTCCAGTTTATGAGAGATCTGCTTTTCATTCCAGGTCTCCCCCCTCTCAGCAAAATCCTTTACGAGGAAATGGACGATCTCCAGGCTCAACAGCCTTTTGAAGGAATGGCTCACTTTCAGCGAATCAGGCTCGAACTCGTAAGTGTCCACGTTCTGATGTGCAAAAGATATCTCTGCACCAAAGAGCACAATGAGCCAGCTCACTTGAAGCCATATCAGGAAAAGGGGCAAGGCGGCAAAGCTGCCATAGATGGCGTTGTACTTTGCAACACCAATCTGAAAGGCGATATAGATCAATTGGAAGATCTGATATATTGTCCCCGCAATGACTCCGGCAAGGGCTCCAGAGGAAAAATTCACCTTTGTATTCGGCATGAAGATATATACGAAGGTAAACAAGACCCAAAGCACGCCATAGGGTAACAATTTTAGGGTAAGGAATATGGCGGGGCTCAAGGCACCCAAGAGGGAAATTTTTTGAACGATTATCTTGACCTGGCCGGCTACGAGCACTGTCAAGGCGCTTGACATGACAAAGAGAACCGGGCCGATCAGCATGACAGAGAGATAATCGGTAATTTTTCTCAGAAAAGGCCTTGTCTTCTTGATGCCCCAGATATCGTTAAACGCACTCTCGATATTACCCAATACCTTTATAATGGCCCAAAAGAGAAGGATGATCCCTATGCCGGCCATCACACCACCCTTTGTTTGCTCTAACATGTTATGGGCAAAATTGATAACCCAGGTGAAGACCTCCTCCTGCCCCTCAAGCTTATTAAGAAGCTGCCCTTCCAGCGCTTTTTCAAAGCCGAAGCCTTTGGCGAGCCCAAAAAGCATAGCAAGGACTGGAACGACTGAGAGCAGTGAGTAGAATGTTAAGGCTGAAGCCCTCAGATGGCCCTTGTCTTCAACAAACCCCCGCAAGGAGAGGATGACGATCCTCAGGCTCTTTACCAACAAAGACCTTGCCATGGGAAGATTTCTTGCGCGGATCCTCCAGATATCGGTCGTAACAAACTGAATAATCTTCGAGATCATGGTAGTCTCCTCTTGTCATACCTTGTTCCTGTTTGTACCATAAGATTATGGAACTAGTCTTGATTGGTCAAGAGAAAGTGCGAATTTCGCCGGGAGCCCTATGAACTTTTAAAGACCTTTGCTGTTTCTCCTGATTCTCCGCACACTGATCATCGTCACAGACCCGGCCAGACTCAAAATACTGTCTTCTTATGCGTAAAATGGGGTGTTAACCCACTATACTTTGCTCACTTTCTTCTATTAGGTGGTATTTATAATACCAGGAATTGAAACTTGTTTGGTTTCCTTTGGTTCCTTTTTAACACTAAAACCATTCCAGAAGCCCTTTTAGGAAGCTTCAGCAAGGCCACCCAGGTTATTCGTCGTATCGTTCATTGTATAACCCAATCTTAAGCCATGATAAGGAGGAAATGAAATGAAAAAGGTTGGATTGGTTTCAGGAGTAATATTCGCAATGGTACTTCTCTTTGGCGGATGCGCGACCCTGGATCGCCTGCTACCAAAGGACCTCCAGGAGACAAAGACTGCCATCGAGCAGGCCCGTCTTTCCGGGGCCGACAAAAAATGTCCAGAGGAATATAAGCAGGTTGTGGCTATGTGGAACGAGGCTATGGAGATTTACAGGGCCTGCCGCACCCAAGAGGCCATTGCAAAGGCCAGTGCCGCAAGGGAAAAGGCAAGGACATTATGCGAGGTCAGGAAGGACACCGACGGTGACGGGGTGTTCGATGATATGGATCAATGCCCAGATACTCCCAAGGGTGTAAAGGTGGATGTGAAAGGCTGTCCTCTCGACTCTGACGGTGATGGCGTCCCCGATTATATCGATCAGTGTCTAGATACGCCGAAAGGAGTGAAGGTGAATGAGAAAGGCTGCCCACTCGACTCTGACGGTGATGGCGTAGCAGATTACCTGGACCAGGGTTCTGATACACCAAAGGGGGCCAAAGTGGACACCAAGGGCTGCCCGCTGGACAGTGACGGTGATGGAGTTTATGACTACTTGGATAAATGCCCTGGAACACCTAAAGGGGCCAAGGTGAATGAAATGGGATGCTGGGTTCTTGAAGGGGTGCTTTTTGATACAAGCAAGCGGGATATCAAATCTCAGTCATTCCCTGTTCTGGACGAAGCAGTAGATGTCCTGGAAAAAGATCCCGATCTGAAGCTACAGATTCAGGGCCACACTGACAGTAAAGGCAAATCCAAATACAACCAGAGGCTTTCTGAAAAACGAGCTGAGGCGGTGATGGACTATATGGTCAAAAAAGGCATTGCGAGAGAACGGCTTTCCTTCATTGGGTATGGATCCACGAGACCAGTAGCCTCCAATTTGACCCCTGAAGGCCAGGCCAAGAACCGAAGGGTCGAATTGAATCCGGTTCGTTAAGTAACAACCTGACGCTTTGGATTTTACCTTGAAACCGGTGGGGTTGAGCAAGTACCTGCTCAACCCCATTACCAGCTACGGCTGAATTTCATTTATCTATGCAACGCTCAACGTATTTTCATGGAGAAGAAATGATATGAAAGCGCTTAGAATTCTCTTTGTGTTGGCTGTAATGACCCTAAGTATTTGCCAGACTCCTTTCTCTTACGCGGGGTTTGGTGATATTGTCAAGGGGTTACAGAAGGCGGTAGGCGTGGGCGGAGGACTCTCCGAGGATAAGATAATTGACGGGCTGAAGGAGGCGCTGCAGATTGGCACTGGGAATGCGGTTGAAACAGTCTCCCGGTTAGGTGGATATTACGAGAATCCACAGATCAAGATACCTCTTCCCGGTGCACTCCAGAAGGCGGGAAAACTCTTGAGGGCTGTGGGATATGGTAGTCAGTTAGACGCCTTCGAGATGAGCATGAACCATGCCGCGGAGAAGGCAGCCCCACAGGCCAAGTCAATCTTCTTGGATGCCATCAAGGGAATGAACGTTACCGATGCCGGAAAGATCCTGAATGGGCGGGAAAACGAGGCGACCCTTTATTTTAAGGAAAAGACATGGGACCCGCTCAGCAAGATCTTCAAGCCCATTATCCATAACTCCATGTCTGAGGTGGGAGCTACCCAAAAATATCAGGAGTTGGAAGAAAAGGTGCGGAGTATGCCGTTTGGTGGAAGCTTGAAAATAGACCTGGATCAGCATGTGAATAATGGGGCGTTAGACGGCCTGTTCTTTATGCTCGCCGAGGAAGAAAAGAAGATCCGGCAAAACCCGGCAGCGAGGGTTACAGACCTGCTGAAGGAGGTGTTTGGAAAAAAATAAGG
>DATKYC010000050.1:0-6696 GCA_035528695.1 Acidobacteriota bacterium
CGCCCATGGACGAAAGAATATCTTCGGCCAGGTGTTGAAGGTGGCAGAAATGCAATCAGAGGCCGGCGCAGCCGGTGCTGTCCATGGAGCCCTCTCTGCGGGCGCGCTATCCACTACCTTTACAGCATCACAGGGGCTCCTACTAATGATTCCTAATATGTATAAGATCTCGGGAGAGCTAATGCCGACTGTTTTCCACGTTTCTGCCCGGGCCGTCGCCACCCATGCCCTTTCCATCTTCGGCGATCATTCGGACATTAACGCCGTCCGGCAAACAGGGTTCTCCTTGCTGGCATCTGCCTCCGTACAGGAGGTGATGGACCTTGCACTTGTCGCTCATCTCGCCAGTATCCGAACAAGCCTTCCTTTTGTTCACTTTTTCGATGGATTTCGGACCTCCATGGAGATTCAGAAGATCGAGATGATTGATCATAAAGATATGGCTCGCCTGGTAGATTGGGAGGCAATTGATGAATTCAGGGGCCGGGCCATGAACCCGGAATACCCCCAGCTCAGGGGTACCGCCCAAAATCCCGACATCTTTTTCCAGAACCGCGAGGCTGCCAGTCCCTTTTATGCCCTTATTCCTAACATTGTTCACGAAGAAATGGAAAAGGTAGGGGCGTTGGTTGGCCGATCATATAATCTTTTTGACTACGTGGGAGACCCCGAGGCAGACCGAATCATCGTCTCTATGGCCTCCAGCTGCGATGTAATCGAAGAGACAGTCAACCACCTCAACAAGCTAGGTGAGAGGGTAGGCCTTATAAAGGTGCGTCTCTATCTACCCTTCTCCAGGGAACACTTCCTGAGGGCACTGCCTGCTACGGCCGAGAGAATCGCGGTTCTTGACAGGACAAAGGCCCCGGGATCATTGGGCGAGCCTCTTTACCAGGATATATGTACTGTATTTCAGGAAAGAGGCGAGGCTCCAGTTATAGTCGGGGGCAGGTACGGCCTCGGGAGCAAGGATTTTACACCCACCATGGTGAAGGCCACCTTTGACAATCTCCGCTCAAGGGCGCCTAAGAACCACTTCACAGTAGGAATTGTTGATGACGTCTCTTTCTCGTCTCTTCAACTGGGCCAGGAAATTGACCCCTCCCTTGAAGGGACTGTCCGGTGCAAATTCTGGGGGCTCGGTGCTGACGGCACTGTCGGGGCAAACAAGAATGCCATCAAGATAATTGGCGAAAATACCAACATGTATGCCCAGGCCTATTTCGCCTATGACGCCAAGAAATCGGGGGGGATCACCATGTCCCATCTTCGATTTTCTCCGCATCGAATCCAGTCTCCTTATCTGCTCACCAACTCTGACTTCATTGCATGCCACAATCCCGCTTTCGTAAACCAATATGACATCCTGGAAGGAATCAGGGAAGGGGGCTCATTTCTGCTCAACTGTCCTTGGAGCCTTGAAGAGATGGAGACCAATTTGCCTGATCGCATGAAGCGCACCATTGCCCAAAAGAAACTAAATTTCTACAGCATTGATGCGGTCAAAATCGCTTCTGAATTAGGTCTTGGTGGTCGTATTAATATGATAATGCAAGCTGCCTTTTTTCATATTGCCAACGTGATCCCTCCGGAAGAGGCTTTTGATTATATCAAGAATGCCATCAAGAAAACTTACGGGAAAAAGGGGGACAAGGTAATCGAGATGAATATTGGTGCCGTGGACAAGGCTGTCAGTGCCCTGAATAAAATCGAGGTGCCAGCCGCATGGGCCACTGCTGGAAAAGAAGCTTACCTTGGAGAGGAAGAGCCGGAGTTTGTTAAGGATGTCATGAGGCCAATGCTCGCTCAGCAGGGAGACAAGCTCCCAGTGAGTGCGTTGCCTCCTGACGGGATCTTCCCAACCGCAACGACTGAATACGAAAAAAGAGGGATCGCCCTCAATGTCCCCGAGTGGCAGTCAGAAAACTGCATCCAGTGCAATCAGTGCTCTTTCGTCTGCCCCCACGCCGTGATTCGGCCCGTTTTGGCGCGGGAGGAGGATCTTAAGGATGCACCAGAACATTTTGTCACTGTAGAGGCCAAAGGAAAAGAGCTGAAAGGACTTCGCTACCGGATTCAGGTAAGCCCCCTTGACTGCACAGGATGCGGCAACTGCGCTCAGGTCTGTCCGGCCAAGAATAAGGCCCTGCTCATGAAACCACTTGTCACACAAACAGAGGGGCAGGTCCCAAACCACAAGTACTCCGTAGAGCTCCATTGTATTGACGACCTGATGCCAGCCTCCTCAGTTAAAGGAAGTCAGTTCCGGCAGCCTCTCTTCGAGTTTTCGGGTGCCTGCCCCGGATGCGGGGAGACACCATATATCAAGCTCATTACCCAGCTCTTTGGTGACCGCATGTTAATCGCGAATGCCACAGGATGTTCTTCCATCTACGGCGGGTCGGCACCAAGCTGTCCCTATACCGTCAACGAAGAGGGACACGGGCCAGCCTGGGCTAATTCATTGTTTGAAGATAATGCTGAGTATGGGTTCGGCATGGAACTGGGGGTCAGTCAAAGACGCGAAAAGCTTGTTGATCTTGTCCGCGAGGCACTCGAATCCAACATCTCAGAGGATCTCCAAGTTACCTTTCAGGGATGGCTTGACAACATGCAGGATGGCGAAAAATCAAAGGAATTGGGAAACCGTATAGTGGAGCTTATTGAACTTGAACTTTCAGACCCCGATGCAAAACTCCATCCTCTTCTCCCCGAAATCCTGGAGAGAAGTGACTATCTCACCAAGAAATCGATCTGGGTATTTGGGGGGGATGGCTGGGCATATGATATCGGATACGGGGGCCTGGACCATGTGATCGCCATGGGCCGTGATGTAAACATCCTTGTCTTGGATACAGAAGTCTACTCCAATACCGGCGGTCAATCATCAAAATCAACACCCATGGGTGCGGTTGCTAAATTCGCCGCAAGTGGAAAACCGACACGAAAGAAGGATCTGGGCCTCATGGGAATGAGTTACGGATATGTCTATGTAGCCTCCGTGGCTATGGGCGCCAACAAAAACCAGCTCCTCAAGGCGGTCTTAGAGGCAGAAAGCTATCAAGGTCCTTCACTTATTATCGCATACGCCCCATGCATAAATCACGGTATCAACATGGGGCTCAGTCAGGAAGAGGAAAAGAAGGCAGTAGAAACAGGCTATTGGCCCCTCTACCGATACGACCCCAGGCTCAGCCAGGAGGGGAAGAACCCCTTCCTCCTTGACTCAAAGGAACCGAAAGGGGACTATAAGGAATTCTTGCTCGGGGAGGTCCGGTACTCGAGTCTGACGAGAAGCTTCCCGGAGAATGCGGAGAAGCTCTTTCAAAAAGCCGAAGAAGGCATGCGGCAAAGATACGAGCTTTACAAACGCATGGCAGAAGAGGCTCGCTAATCACACCATATCAAGACCCCCGTGGCGGCAACCGGCCGGAACGGGGGTTCTTTATTTCCTCTTCCAACAAATCAACCTATCCTCAAAATTAGACTTCTTCGGTGAAATGCCCCCACGAAGGGAGGGGAGCGGACTTCAGTCTTTCCAGTTCCTCAAGGCAGGTAAGGTCATAATGGATAGGGGTGATCGTGATCTTGTTTTCTTTCAGGGCAACTGAATCGGTATCTGGACCACCATCTCCAACAGGCGTTTCACCGGTCAGCCAGTAATACACATTGCCTCTGGGGTCATTGCGTCGTTCGAAGTGCTCTTCAAAACTGGAAGTGCCCTGCCTTGTCACACAAACGCCCGTTATTTTCTCCGGGGGTACGGCAGGGATATTGACATTGAGCGCAGTTCCCCTTTTCAGTCTGTTCTCGCTCAAAAACCGAATAATCTCTTTGCTGAATCGGGCTGCAAAACGAAAATCCGGATTTTGTCTTGTATTGATTGATATTGCTGCGGATGGCACACCCAAAAAGGCTCCTTCAGTGGCCGCCGAGACCGTTCCTGAGTAAAGGACATTAACCCCTACATTTGCACCCGGATTGATGCCAGAAAGAACTATATCAGGCGGCCTCTCAAGCAACACTCGCACCGCAATCTTAACACAGTCCGCAGGAGTACCCGTCACAGCATAACCGAAGAACGACCCATTCTTGTGGACCGCTTGAACCCTCAGCGGGGAGGTCAAGGTGATAGCGTGCCCCACTGCACTCATCTCTGATTCCGGCGCCACAATATGCAACTGATAATCAGCCTTCAGTGCCTCATAGAGGGCAAAGAGTCCAGGCGCGTGAATACCATCATCATTGGTCAAAAGAATCTTCATAGTTCAAATAACATCACGGGGGGCGATTCCCAATTCCCAATTCCGAGCTTCTTAATGGCATCGTGTTTCTGTCGAGACGTTATATTATATATACAAATATACAAAATATATCCAAAGCACGATGATCCGGGTGTTTCGATTACTCTGGATATTTCTAATGCGCGATTATGAGAAAGTCAAACCTTTATGACGGAGAAAGGTTGCCCGGTATTTCAGTTTATGATACGTAAG
Organism: Acidobacteriota bacterium; assembly: GCA_035528695.1. Taxonomy (GTDB): domain Bacteria; phylum Desulfobacterota; class DSM-4660; order Desulfatiglandales; family Desulfatiglandaceae; genus DATKYC01. The sequence continues at coordinate 4,497 of DATKYC010000050.1, forward strand.
AAACTAATTGCCTCTCAGGCGTTCCGAAGCGGCCGGCCTGAGAGCCTGGAAAATGCGGAAACAAGGGAGGGCTTTACACCAGAATAATATCTTGGTAGCATGCAACCAGCTGATGGCAAATTAATTGGCTTCCATCTATTGCGGGGGAAAGATTATGAAAACGAAGGGAAAGCGCCACCTTTGGTGGTGGCCCTTGCTAATATTGGTCTTAGCGGGCATCGGCTACTACACTTATTCAGAGGTGGCGCGCACCCCAGAAAAACCGTTCGTCACCAAAAAGGTGACTCCTGCTAAGACAACACCGCTTCCCCAGGAACAGCCAGGTATTCCAAGAGAAAAAGAGCAGGTCCAGGCAGGGGCACCTGAAGAGAGCCCCTCTCAAAAACCCGTCTCCGAGAAAGATGACTGCGCACAGCTGGAAAAGAATGTCTCAGACTTTTTCCGCTACCTGGATCATAAGAAATACGTTCAACATTTGTACCCGGATACTGGAACTGCTGCAAGATTCATGGAAATCCTTTCACGTCTTTCAGAGCGGCCGCCCATCCCCGCAGGTGAGGGTATTGACCCCAGAATCATCGTTCAGAATGTGTATCACTTATACCGGGCTCTGAACCACAAAGACCTTCGCCTGATCAGGGAGGTCCTCAGCAACGAGCAGGAGACCATGGAATATCACTTGGACCTGTTTTACAAGTGGTTCAGGTCGGAGGGGAGTTGTGCTGACCGGAAAAGCTTCCGGCCTCCCATGGAAATTGCATATCAGTACGCCGGGTTTTTTATAAATACAATAGGCGGGAGGGCCTATTTATTTCGGAGAGGATCGAGCCTGAGGCTCCTGGTTACCTATTACTGCCTCTTGATTATCCACGAGGCAGATAAAGTACAAAAAAACAATTACGGCATAGATATATTTCCCTTCATCGGGCCCCTAAAAAAGGACATTAGCTACCACCCTGACCTGCAATTCAAGAGTGAGTACATTGAGCAACTGCACCGAATTCAGATGTATTACATGCAGAAACGATAACCTTTCAGGGGGCTTCCTGCTTTTTGACCCACCTCCTTATTACTTAATACGGCTCCGTATTTTAGCCGTAGCAATTAAGTCTTGACCTTTTGAGTATTTTGTAGTTTCCTTTCTCCTGACCTATGGACAAGAAAAAGATAATAAACTTTGAGCCCAAAGAGCGCCTTTTCGAAAAAGTGAACTCCTATATCGAATCGGAAGACCTCTTCTTAGAGGAGAAGGATAGGGCTGTACCTTTGCTATTGAAGTCCTTAAAGCTTGCCGATTATAGATTAAAGCATGAGATAATCCTGCTTCTATGCAGTTTTGCCAAACAGGAGGTCGCAGAACCTTTATATCATATGATCAGAGATGTTGACGAAGACAACAACGTTCGCCACTTCGCATCAATCCAGCTCAGCATTATCTTCCCTTTTCTCCGAAACCCCCAGCCCTTGATAGATCATCTATTGGAAGACCTTAAGAGTCCTGACCCCCTAGAATGCATGCTGCGTTCGCATTAGGGTGGCAGGGAAACGGCCAGGCTGCCATTCCACTCATTGAACTCCTTTACGACTCTGACATCGATGTGCAGCAAACCGCGGTTAATGCCCTGTCCAATCTGAGGGATGACCGAGTGCTCAGCCTTATGCTGGAAAGGTTGGAACACGGGCCCCTGGAACAAAAGAGGTGTATCCTATTTAATTTGTGGCGCTTTTATTCCAAGCAGAAAGAGGTGATACCTGTCTATCTCAAATACCTTGATCACCAAGATGTCAATCTCCGTTTAGATGCGTTAGTGCTTCTAGGGTTGATAACCGAGACGAGAGAGTACATACCAGTATATCGTAACTGCTTGCGCGATGAAGACCCTTATGTACGAGCTCTCGCATTAAAACGCTTGGGCGAGCTCAGCAGGCAAGACCTGCTCAAGTTAAAGGAGGAAATTAAACCAATGCTTTCCGATCCTCACATGAAGGTGAAGCAGGCAGCCCTCAACATCCTCAAAAAGTTATGAAAGCTGGGGTCAGATCTTTCATAAAAGATCTGACCCCAGCTTCAAAGGCGCGTGAGACCTTACGCTTCACATCTTCTAGCCTTTCAGGTCCCAGTTGCTTGCTTATGCGCTCCACGTACAGATCTTGGTTGATCTCGATCTGTAAGGCTATTTTTCCTTTATCTGCGAACTCT
>DATKYC010000051.1:0-2094 GCA_035528695.1 Acidobacteriota bacterium
TGTTTTTGTGGCAGATGATTTTGTTTACAAGGTGAAGAAACCGGTCAACTTTGGTTTCCTTGATTTTTCAACCCTGGAAAAAAGGCGATATTACTGCCATCAGGAGGTCAGGCTAAATAGAAGACTCTCAAGAGGCCTTTACATCGATGTTATACCAATCATCTTCGATGGGAATAAGCACACTATGAACCCTGCGGCTGGAGATGTGGTGGAGTACGCGGTGAAGATGAAACGTCTCCCGGATGAGAGGTTGATGATGTCGCTCTTTGAGAAGGGGGAGCTTAGGACGGATCATCTTGAGGAGATTGCCGAAGTCCTTGCGAGATTTCACCTGGCCGCCCTCAGGAATAAGAAAATAGATCAATTTGCGCAGCCCGAAAAGTTCAGGATCAATACAGATGAAAACTTTGCGCAGGTTGAAAAATATATTGGGGTCACCATCCGAGATAAAGACTTCAATGCGCTCATGAGATGGACAAACGATTTCTACATTGAAAAGCGCGAATTATTTCTGAAAAGGATAGAGCATGGGAAGATCCGTGACTGCCACGGCGATCTTCACATGGAACACGTCTTTATTAGCGAGGGTGTCTCGATATTTGATTGCATCGAATTTAATGACAGATTTCGGTACAGTGATACAGTCGCTGATATCGCCTTTCTCTTGATGGACCTGGAGTATCATGGGGGGGACAATTTTTCTAAGATCCTGTGGTCCTGCTATAGTGACCTGTCTGGGGAGAGGGATGTGGATTCTTTGCTCACTTTTTATAAGGTTTACCGCGCTTTTGTCCGAGGGAAGGTAAACAGTTTTCAGATAGATGACCAAACTATAGGGCCTGACGAAAAGCAAAATGCCGTCGAGAGAGCCAAGAGCTACTTTCAGCTTGCCAAATCTTATATTGACGGATAACAGCCAGTTTTTGAGAAGAGCGCCACGGTAGCCACCTGACAGCCAAGGCTGTTAAACAAGGAGCATTTTTCATGAGAGAACCTTTTGTCGATTTTATGAAAAGAGAACTTACGCCCAATACGGTTTTGATAGCCTGCGGGCTTCCAGCATCTTACAAGACTGAAACTACAGAGGTAATCGCAGCACTGAAGGGCTATAAGATATTGAGGACTGATATGATCCGCCTTGAGGTGCTCAGGGATGAAGATATCTTTGATGAAAAGGTTGCCTCAAATATGGATAAGAGGACGCTGGTCTATGATGAGATGTTCAGGATGGCGCACGAGTTGGCGGAAAAAGGGCGGGGGATCGTGCTGGATGCCACATTTGTGACCCAGGCCCTAAGGAGGAGGGCTGCGGAAGTGGCTGCCAAGAACCGGATAACACTCGTCATCCAACAGACGCAGTGTCCCCAGGCGGTCTCGCTGAGGCGGATCTCCGAGCGCACCAAAGAAAACTACGAGTCAAATGCGCTTACAGAGCAGGCCTATTTCAATAACGTCAAGAAATTTGAGGCGGTTGATCTGGAGGATTTGAAGAGGCTCTATCCCCATTTGGAGGTCGTGCACCTCCTCGTTGACACTACATCCGATTTGACGGAGGAATGGTTTGTTATTGGCAAGAACACCCGGTGACATCAATGCCCTGAAAGAAAGAATCCTGGCTGCAAGAAGACAAATCCCGGCTGATCTAGTCCTTAAGGGAGGGAAGGTTGTTAATGTCTTCTCAGGAGAAATTCAGGAGAGAGATGTAGCAATTTACGCTGGCTTCATTGTGGGGGTAGGGTTTGGTTACCAAGGAAAAGAAGAGGTGAATGTGACGGGAAAGTGGATTGTTCCAGGCCTGATTGATGGGCATATCCATATAGAAAGCAGTATGCTACTACCTTCGAATCTAGCAGCAGCGCTCCTGGCTCACGGAACAACCTCCATTGTTTCAGACCCCCATGAAATCGCCAATGTGATGGGTATTGATGGCATCCAGTTTATGCTCAGCGAAAGCGGTTCGATTCCTTTTGACGTCTTTTTTATGGCCCCTTCGTGCGTACCAGCAACTCCCTTGGAAACGGCAGGCGCAGCCTTGAGCGCATCCGATCTCAAGGGGCTCAGGAATGAGCCACGGGTGCTGGGTCTCGCCGAGGT
>DATKYC010000052.1:0-4013 GCA_035528695.1 Acidobacteriota bacterium
CTCCAATGTTCAGCCTGTGCCTTTATCTTTTATCTGGACCCCAAAGTTGTGGCCTGTACTATTCCGGAATTGGATGGAAAGATCCTTCTCTTGAGGCGAGGGATTAACCCCCAAAAAGGTAAATGGGTCATGCCTGGAGGATATGTTGACAGGGGAGAAAAGGTTGAAGCCGCGGCGACCAGAGAGACCCTGGAGGAATGTGGGCTTGAAATACGGATCGATTCTTTACTGGGTGTGTATTCGTATCCAGGAAAACTACCGGTTGTTATCGTATATGTGGCAAAGTATCTCTCCGGAGAACTGATTTCTGGTGATGAAACCCTGGAGGCCAGATTTTTTAGCCAGACGGAGATCCCGTGGAATGATCTCGGGTTCCAGAGCACAGTTGACGCCCTAAAGGACTATTACAATAGATAAAAACCTAAAAAAGGAGAAAGGTTCACAGATGAAAATTGAACCCCGGAGAATCAACGAGTTAAGCCCCGGAAAACTCAAGGTCATCATGGAAAGGTCAATGGAAGACATCTCATCCATTTATGAGGATGTCCGGAAGATTGTGGCCGATGTGAAAAACCGAGGTGATGCTGTTGCCTTAGAGCACTATCGAAAGCACAAGGACACCATCACCACCGCTGACCTGGAGGTGAGCAAGCAAGAGATCGATAAAGCTTATGAGCAGGTGGACTCAAAAGTGGTTGATTGCCTAAAAGCAGCCGCGCAGAACATAACCAGGTTCCACCAGGCACAAATAGAGCGTGAGATGTGGTCTATAGAGGTGAGAGAGGGTATTTTGGCTGGCCGTATCACACGACCGATGGATATTGTTGGGTGCTATATCCCCGGCGGAACAGCGGCATATCCCAGCTCTATTCTGATGACTGTCCTACCTGCCAGGGTAGCGGGTGTGGGTCGGATCGTGGCAGTCACCCCACCCAACAAAGGGATGGTCGCCAATCCCGCCACATTGGTGGCTGCGGACATCTCCGGTTGCGACCGGGTTTTCAAGGTCGGGGGTCCATGGGGCGTGGCCGGCCTTGCTTACGGCACAGAGTCAATGCCAAAGGTAGACAAGATCGTAGGCCCTGGCAACAAGTACGTGACTGCCGCAAAGATGCTCGTGTACGGACAGGTGGACATCGATTCACCGGCTGGGCCGAGTGAAGCCCTGATTCTGGCAGACGATACCGGAGATCCTGAACTTATCGCTATAGATTTCCTCTCACAGATCGAGCATGATCCCGACTCCGCGGCCGTGCTTGTCACCCCTTCAGAAGAACTTGCAAAGGCGGTATGCAATATCATAGAAAGAGAGTATGACGGCCTCCCAAGAAAGGAAATCTTTGAGTCCTCACTCACCAAACATTCATACGTACTCATAGCGAAAGATATGGAACAGGCCATTGATTTCACCAATGAATACGCCGCAGAGCACTTACAAATTATGACGATGGACCCATTTATCATGCTGAACAAGATCAAACATGCGGGATCCATTTTTCTGGGGCCATATGCCCCCGTTCCGGCTGGTGATTACGCCTCCGGAACTAACCATGTCCTTCCAACCGGTCAATGTGCTCGCATGTTTTCCGGGCTCTCGGTTGACGATTTCATAAAAAAGCCCACATTCCAGTACCTGAGCAAGAAAGGTCTGGAAGACCTAAAGGACATTATTGTCACCCTGGCCGAAGCAGAAGGTCTTCCCATCCACGCTAGGGCAGTAAAGGCCAGGTTTAAATAGTTTTCCCCGACGTGAAGAGGCGAATCTGAGATCAAACAAATGCTAGATTAGCAAAAGGAGGTCAGAAAATGGCTGAAATCAAAGGCTACAACATGCCCGATGAACTCTACTTCAATGCAGAGCATAGCTGGGCCCGCGTTGAAGGTACTAAGGTGACGGTTGGTATGAGTGATTTTTTCCAGAAGGAGGCTGGTGACATTGTATTTATTGACCTCCCTGAAGAGGAAGAAGAGGTAAGCCAGGGTGAGATCTGCGGCAAGATCCAGTCCAGAAAATGGATCGGCAAGCTGGTTGCCCCGGTATCCGGAGAGATCGTGAAAATAAACGAAGACCTGGAGGATGATACCAGCTTCATAAACACAGATCCCTATGGAAAGGGATGGATTCTAGTCCTGGAGGCAGGCGATGACCTGGATTCCGAACTGGAGAATCTAATCCACGGAGAGGCTGTTGTAGATTTCATAGACCGTGAGGTAAAGAGGGCAGAAGGAGAAAAGGCAAAGGCATAGGATCACATGGCTCATCACTGGCGTCTTTTCAAGAATATCGAAGGGTCGGTCTCCACTGCCGAGGTCCTGGCAGTGGATGACACCCTGCCTCAATCCCTTGCACTAAACGGGTCTCCTCCCCTACTTCACCTCTACACCTTTATACCCTCAGTCATAGTAGGGAGATATCAGGACATTGAAACGGCCCTCAAACTTGACAGATGTCGAGCCCGAGGGATCGAATACAACCGGCGGAGCACCGGAGGCGGGACCGTCATCATGGGCCCCAACATTGTCGCCCTCGGCCTAGGGATCAATGTTGACCATCCTGGGCTCAAAAAGGGGGTGGGCGGGGTCTTTGGATCCCTCAGCCACGTCCTGATACGCGCACTCAACAAGTTCGGTATTGACGCGTATTTTCAGCCGAAAAATGACCTGGAAGTCAGTGGAAAAAAGATCGCCGGGCTTTCTGCCGCTGCCGAGACTGCCAATACTTTGCTCTTCCACACCAGCCTTTTGGTTGATTTCGATATCCCCTTAATGACCGATATAATGAGTACCCCCCTGATCAAACTCCAGGACAAGGGCTATAACTGCTTTAGCCAGCGAATGACCACGATGAGGGAGGAAATGGGCTGTGAGGTTACCGTAGAGGAGGTGATGAAGGCGATTGAAGAGGCCTTTGAAAAGGAGTTCTCTATCCATTTCATTAAGGACAGCCCTGACGAGTGGGAAAATAAGACCATTCAGGGATATATTACGGACAGATATACGAATCCTGAATGGATCTTCTCGCACAAACATCCAAGGGCCAGGATGGGAACAGGCCAGCTTAAGACCAGGGCGGGCCTCCTTGAGATTTATCTCTCGCTCTCCGGTGGTTCCATAGAACATCTCCTGATCACCGGCGACTTCTTCTCCACAACCGAGGACATACACCGGCTTGAAAACGCCCTGAAATGGACCTCTGCCCGCAGGGAAAGCATAGAAAGTAACCTCTCAACAGTATGGCGGGAGGACATGATTTACGGTCTTGATGTGCCCACGCTTACCCAGGCTATTCTCAAGGCAAAGGAAAATCAGGTCAGACTTTAATGGATAAGGAACAAAGCCCCGACTTTGTTAAACTAAGTCATGCTACGGCCATCTCTCTTGGGCTGGTGAGGGGAAGAATGTACCGCGGTGCGGTCAACCGCTGTGTCAACCTCCTGGTTCACTACCCTGAGGGGTGTTCCGCCAATTGCGCATATTGCGGGCTGGCAAAGAGACGTCCCGGCACCTATGAGCAGAAAAGCTTCATTCATGTGGCGTGGCCTGTAAACCCCATGGATGAGATTATCGAGGCCATTAACAATGCCCCCTGGTATGTGAAGAGGACCTGTATCTCCATGATTACCAATGGCAGGTGCCCAAATGATACAGTTGAGATGGCAAGACGGCTAAGAGATGAGACCCCCCTTCCCGTCTCAGTGCTAATTAACCCTACCATCGTTTGTGAAAAAGACCTCGTCGCAATGAAAGAAAATGGGGTCGACAAGATCGGGATTGCGATTGATCTTGCTACCCCCGATCTATTTGATACATACCGGGGAAAAGGGGTTTCAGGTCCTCACAAGTGGGAAAAATACTGGGAAACCCTTGAGACAAGCCTCAAGGTTTTCGGCCATCCTAACGTAGGCGTACACCTCATGGTAGGCATGGGAGAAACAGAAGAAGAAATGGCCTCTCTCATGGACAGATTGTGGCAAATGGGTGCGGTGAGTCACCTGTTTTCTTTCTTCGCGGAG
>DATKYC010000053.1:0-4687 GCA_035528695.1 Acidobacteriota bacterium
ATGATATGAACACAAACAAGGATCTAAATCTAAAGGTAAAAAGAAAAAAGAAGAAAATTCAGGGCGACCCTTCACGCGTTATAACCCGCCTGCATATTCCTAGCGGCGCACATCGCAGACGAAAAATCATTCACCGCATAACGGACCTGCCCGACATGGATGCCGAGAAACTTCTTGAAGAAATTATGCTTGATTTTTCAGAGCGGCACAAAGACATTAGAACTGTTTTTGAAAAACACCTGAATGCGGTAAAGGATTATGTTCCCCGGGATGCAATGCTCAGCGATGTTCAAAGGGCTCTCATCGGGGCCTATTTTACCATGGAGTACTCCATAGAATCGGCTGCCCTTTTTAACCCTTCCATCGTCCTCCACCCTGATCAAGGCGATCTGGACGAAGGCAGCTTGCGCTTTATCATGAGCCTGAGGGCAATCGGCGAAGGCCATGTGTCATCTATTGTATTTCGAAGCGGCGTCCTTGACCGGGACAATACGTTTATCTTCGACCCGACCAGCGATTATGTGGAGAGGCCTGACGTCCGTTTAAATCCGGTTTACGACCGGTATCTCTTCCAGCTGAAGCTGAATGAAATGGAGGCCTGCAATGAGGTAACAACTCATATTCTTGACCAGTTGCCGGAAGATTTCACCTATAATGAATTAAAAGAAAAAATCGGAGCGCTTCGGGCAAGACCCATTTTATCTGAGGCGCGCCAGAACCAAACCTTCGAAATCCTGCACTGGCTTGCCAGTTCTAATTATGAGGTGGGTTTCCACCCCGATCACCAAATATCCGAACGGGTTATCTTTCCCGTTTCGGAAAACGAAAGCAGCGGCATTGAAGACGCCCGGTTCGTGCAATTTTTTGATGACAACGGTGAGGTCACCTATTATGCGACCTATACGGCTTATAACGGCCTTGCAATCCTCCCGCAACTGATTGAAACAAAGGATTTTATCAAATTTAAAGTTATTACGCTCAACGGCAAAGCAGTAAAAAACAAGGGCATGGCTCTTTTCCCGCGCAAAATTGACGGCAGCTACGTCATGCTATCGCGCCAAGATGGTGAAAACAATCATATCATGTTCTCAGACAATATCCATTTCTGGCAGGAGACCGAAATCATCCAGGAGCCTGAATATCCTTGGGAGTTCATTCAGATCGGCAATTGCGGATCCCCCCTGGAGACCGATAAAGGCTGGATCGTGCTCACCCACGGTGTCGGGCCCATGCGGCAGTATTGCATCGGCGCCATGCTGCTCGATCTTGAAAACCCGGCAAGAGTCATCGCCCGCCTTGAAGAGCCGTTACTTGCACCGCGTGAGGAAGAGCGCGAGGGGTATGTCCCCAATGTCGTTTATACCTGCGGCGCGATTTTCCACAATAGCGACCTGGTCATTCCCTATGGCATGTCTGATATTGCATCCGGCATAGCAACTGTTCGAGTAAGCGAACTAATTGACTGCATGTGCGCGGTAGCTTAATGATTTTAAGATTGGCGCACGCAAAACTTCACACGGTTGATCAAGTTGGATTAAAATGAAAAATTTATCGGCAGCCTATCATATAATGTCACCGAAGGAGACTTGCAGTGTGATCTGGTTCCGTGTCCCTGAATTGTTGCAATCCGCGAAGGAGGATATCCTTGGGTAGCATGCCGGCGGACAAACGAGAAGCGGTTCAACTGGCGATGGATCAGATAGAACGCCAGTTCGGCAAGGGCGCCATCATGAAACTGGGTGGCCGGATGATTGCAGACGTTCCTGTTATCTCAACCGGCTCACTTGCCCTGGACCATGCCCTGGGAGTGGGTGGCATTCCGCGAGGCCGGGTCGTCGAGATCTTTGGGCCTGAGTCCGGGGGGAAGACCACCCTGGCCCTTCACATCATGGCCAAAGCACAGAACCAGGATGGTTTTGCAGCCTTCATCGATGCTGAACATGCCTTGGATGTCATGTATGCCAAAAAGCTCGGTGTGAACTTCGATCGTCTGCTGGTTTCTCAACCAGATACCGGTGAGCAGGCCCTGGAGATTACCGAGATATTGGTCCGCAGCGGCGCCATGGATGTTGTGGTTATTGATTCAGTGGCAGCCCTGGTGCCCAGGGCAGAGATCGAAGGCGATATGGGAGATGTCCACATGGGTCTGCAGGCCAGACTCATGTCACAGGCATTGAGAAAGCTAACCGCCTGCATCAGCAAGTCGATGACCGCCGTTATCTTTATCAATCAGATTCGGATGAAGATCGGGGTCATGTTTGGGAACCCCGAGACCACGCCCGGGGGGAGGGCCCTTAAGTTCTACTCCTCGGTTAGACTTGACATCCGAAAAATCGGAAACATCAAGGATGGGGAGGATATTGTTGGGAATCGGACCCGCGTGAAGGTTGTGAAGAACAAAGTGGCGCCCCCCTTCAAAGAGGCGGAATTCGATATCATGTATGGCGAAGGCATATCCACAGAGGGTGATCTTCTTGACATGGGTGTTAAAATGGAGATCATTGAAAAGAGCGGGACCTGGTATTCCTTTGCCGATGAACGGATTGGACAGGGCAGGGAGAACGCCAAGAAATTTCTGAAGGAAAACCCTGATGTATCTACCCGCATCCTGGAAAAGCTTCGGGATGCACTTGGGTTGGCACATAAAGACACCAATGGTTCCGGTGGAGCACCAGTTCATCCGGAAGAAGCCGGTATAAAGTAAACGTAACCGTTCACAGGTTCAGGGTTCAACGTTCAGGGTTAAGGACAAAGAAGGTATTGAAGACCCGAAGTCCTCGTTAAAAATGCTCATTTTCCCAAATAATTGCCATTTTGGCTCCAAATTTTGGATTGGGACTGACGAAGCTGACGCTTTTCTCGTAAATACGCATCCCAAATGGAGTCCGGGGACGAGAATGGAACCTTGAACCCCTGAACCTTTGAACCTGGAACAAATCACTTAGGTTATATTAAATTGAAGCCATCCTATAAAAACCTTGCTCTTTTTGTCATAATCAGCCTTATGATGGTCGTGCTGTTCCGAACAACTAACCAAACTAAGAGCGGCAGCGTATCTGTCAGTTATAGTGATTTCTTGAACATGGTAGAAAGCGGGAGCATCACCCAGGTCACCATTCAGGGTGACAACATTTCGGGCATGTCCGCTCGGGGGCCATTTAAGACCTTCGTCCCTAAAGATCCTGATCTGATAAACCTGCTGAGAAGCAAGGGCGTCAAGATATCTGCAAAACCCGCGGGGGGTTCCTCATTGTTTCATATGTTTCTCTCCTGGGTTCCCATGCTGTTACTGATAGGTGTTTGGATATTTTTCATGCAGCGGATGCAGGGCGGGGGAGGAAACCCGCTATCCTTCGGGAAGAGCAAGGCAAGGCTCATGAGTGATGCCCAGAAAAAAGTCACCTTTGACGACGTGGCAGGTATCGATGAGGCCAAGGAAGAACTGGGAGAAATCGTGGAATTCCTTAAGGACCCCAAAAGATTCACGCGGCTGGGAGGGAGGATACCAAAAGGTGTTCTCCTGACTGGGGCCCCTGGCACCGGCAAGACCCTTCTGGCGAGGGCCATATCCGGTGAGGCAGGTGTTCCGTTTTTCAGCATAAGCGGATCGGATTTTGTGGAGATGTTTGTGGGTGTAGGCGCATCCCGGGTCAGAGACCTCTTTAAGCAGGGCATAAAGAATGCGCCCTGCATAATATTAATTGACGAGATAGATGCTGTTGGCCGACACCGCGGAGCGGGCTTAGGCGGCGGACACGATGAGCGGGAACAGACACTCAATCAACTCCTCGTGGAAATGGACGGTTTTGAGTCCAATGAGGGCGTAATATTGATATCAGCCACTAACAGACCCGATGTTCTCGACCCAGCCCTACTGCGGGCCGGCCGATTCGACCGCCAGGTGGTAGTGCCGGTTCCGGATATTAAGGGCCGCGAGGGTATCTTGAAAGTCCATACCAAGGAGAAACTGATAGGCCAGGACGTGGACGTCAAGGTCCTTGCCCGCGGGACCCCCGGGTTTACGGGAGCAGATCTGGAAAATATGGTGAATGAGGCTGCGCTCATGGCCGCAAGACGCGGAAAAGAGACGGTTGAGATGGTGGATTTTGAGGATGCCAAGGACAAGGTCCTGATGGGTCCGGAGCGGAGGAGCCTGATCATCAGCGATGAAGAAAAGGAGAACACTGCCTGTCATGAGTCAGGGCATACCCTGGTAGCCAGGTTACTTCCCAATACAGATCCCATTCATAAGGTGACGATTATTCCCCGGGGTCGCTCCCTTGGTCTGACCCAGCAGTTACCGATGGACGAAAAGCACACATACCCCAGAGATTACTTGATAAATAATATACGAATATTGATGGGGGGCAGGGCTGCCGAAGAAATCATCCTGGGCACACAAACAACCGGCTCCGGAGACGATATTGAAAAAGCATCTAATCTGGCGAGAAAGATGGTTTGCAATTACGGTATGAGTAAGAATCTGGGGCCTTTGACCTTTGGCAAAAAGGAGGAGCAGATATTCTTGGGGAGGGAGATCGCCCAGCACAGGGATTTCAGCGAGTTCACAGCCCAAAAGATTGATGAAGAGGTTAGGGATATCGTTACCGGGGCCTATGAAAAGACAACCCAGCTCATCAGGGATAACCTGGAGATCCATGACCGGATGGCCAAAACCCTGCTGGAG
>DATKYC010000054.1:0-3315 GCA_035528695.1 Acidobacteriota bacterium
ATCAAGGAGGCCAGGATCCAGAAAAAGGATGTCAGAGTAATCGCATCCTCCGAGGATAAGAACTTTTCCTATATCCCAAGGGATTTCAAGGTGGATGAAACTGCTTCCTATCTCCACTTTACCTCGAACAATACTATAAAAGGCACTCAGTGGGCCCAATTTCCTGAAAGTGGGGATGTACCTCTCGTCAGTGACATGTCTTCGGACATCATGAGCCGTCCCTTTGATGTCAGACCTTTTGGGCTGATATATGCGGGGGCGCAGAAAAATATGGGTCCTGCGGGCACTGCCATTGTGATTATCAGGAAGAATATGCTGGGCAGAGAGCCTGAGGGCCTGCCCAGCATGCTTAGGTATTCCACTTTTGCCGAGCAGAACTCCATGTTCAATACGCCGGCCTGCTTTGTGATTTACACTATTAACCTTGTGCTCAAATGGCTTGAAGAGACAATAGGCGGGTTGGAAAATATGGAACGAATCAACAGGGAGAAGGCGGGGATCTTATATGACTTCATTGATCAGTCCGATTTTTATAAAGGCACTGCCGCGAAGGACAGCCGTTCCCTAATGAACGTTACCTTCAGGCTCCCGAGTGAGGAACTGGAAGGTAGATTCATAGCCCAAGCCCTCAAGGAAGGGCTGGCAGGTCTCAAAGGTCACCGCTCAGTTGGTGGTTGCCGGGCCTCGATTTACAACGCCACGGGAGTGGGTGCGGTAAAGGATTTGGTTGAATTAATGGCTGAATTTGAAAAGAAAGAGGGGTAACGAAAGATAAGTCTTGAGCTCTGAGTCATGTATGAGAGGTGATAAATGTTAAGAAGAACCAGGATCTCTGAAGTCCTCTCTTCAGAAAAGATCGGTACCCGATTTACCGTAATGGGCTGGGTCAGGACCAGGAGAGATTCTAAGGGCGGGTTTTCTTTCATTGAAGTTAATGACGGGTCTTGTTTACGCGGCCTCCAGGTTGTAGCGGATAAAAACCTGGACAATTATAGGGATGAGGTCCTGAGGTTACAAACGGGGTGCGCAATAAAGGCAGTCGGGACCCTGGTGGCCTCCCTTGGAAAAGGGCAGAGCGTGGAGCTTAAGGCCGAGCAGATCGACGTGTTCGGATGGACCGATCCGGCAACGTACCCGCTACAGAAAAAGCGGCATTCCTTTGAATTTTTGAGAACAATGGCCCACCTGAGACCCAGAACAAATACCTTTGCGGCGGTTGCAAGGATGCGCAATGTCGTAAGTCACGCCATACACACCTTTTTTCAGAAAAGAGGTTTTGTTTACCTCCACACGCCGATTATCACAGGGAGCGACTGTGAGGGCGCCGGAGAGATGTTCAAGGTGACCACTTTTGATCTTGATGATGTACCTAAAAAGGAGGGAAGGGCTGATTTTGGGGTGGATTTTTTTGGCACTCCGGCAAACCTGACTGTGAGTGGTCAGCTGGAAGCAGAGATTTATGCCCTTGCCTTGGGGGATGTGTATACGTTTGGGCCTACATTCAGGGCGGAGAATTCTAATACGTCCCGGCACCTGGCTGAATTCTGGATGGTTGAGCCGGAGATGGCATTTTGTGACCTAGAAGGGGATGCGGCACTCGCAGTGGAGTTCCTGACATATATATTCAAGTACGTACTGGAGAATTGTGAGGAGGATATGGAGTTTTTCAATCGCTTCATAGATTCCTCGGTAATAGAGACCCTGGAAAGCCTGGTGTCAAAGGATTTTGAATACCTGTCGTATACGGAAGCGATAGAAATCCTCTCAAAAGCCAAGGAAAAGTTTGAATTCCCTGTCAACTGGGGGAGCGACTTGCAGTCTGAGCATGAGAGACACCTCTGCGAAAAGGTTTTTGGAAAACCGATTGTCCTGGTTGATTATCCCAAGCAGATCAAGAGCTTCTATATGAAACTTAATGAGGATGGAGAGACCGTCCGTGCTATGGATGTGCTGGTGCCTAAGATTGGAGAAATCATAGGGGGTAGCCAGCGGGAGGATGACTATGATCTCCTATTTCGAAGGATAAAGGAGATGGGCCTCAACACAGATGATTACTGGTGGTACCTGGAACTGAGGAAATTCGGTACCGCTCCTCACGCTGGTTTCGGGTTGGGATTCGAGCGACTTATGCAATTCATTACCGGTATGTCCAATATCAGAGACGTAATTCCTTTCCCGAGAACACCCGGAAGTGTGAGTTTTTGACCCTTTCAGATTTCTCTGAAAGACCCGCCTCTTCCTTTGCCTGAGGCAAATCGGGCTGCACCTGTTTTCGTTTCAGTGAGCAGTGGCGCTTTTCCCTCACGGCCCTCGTTCTTAAGTGCCTCTTCAAGATCCAAGTCCCACTGACGCAGTGCGGATGCGCGGTCAGTACGCATGCAGACCTCTGGGTAACGGGCAATCTCCCGGGCCAAGGCCTCTGCTTCCTCCCTTGTCTTGCCTGGAGGCACCACACGATTGGCAAGGCCAAAGGCGAGCGCCTCTTGCGCTCCTACAGGTCGACCCGTGAGTATCATATCAAGGGCGCGGCTTTGGCCGATCAGTCGGGGTAAACGAACAGTGCCGCCGTCTACCAATGGCACGCCCCAGCGGCGGCAAAACACACCAAAAATCGCATTCTCCGCAACTACCCGTATATCGCACCATATGGCTAGTTCAAGGCCCCCAGCGACCGCATAGCCCTCGACTGCAGCAATAACCGGTTTGGAAAGCAGCAATCGGCTCGGTCCCATCGGTCCCATACCCTCCGGCTCGTAGTCCTTATCCAAGTCACCTTGGCTTGCCTCCTTAAGATCGTAGCCAGCACAAAAGTTGCCTCCCTCACCATACAACACCGCCACCTTGGCTGAATCATCTGCATCAAAAGACCTGAAGGCATCCCTTAATGTAAGAGCTACCTTATGGTTTACAGCATTCCGGGCCTCGGGCCGACATATGATAACGGTCCAGACTGATTCCTTTTTCTCTACCTTTACACTCATCTCTCCCCTTTAAAGCAGCATCTAATTAGTTTCATTCCGGCAGTAAAAATATAGAGATTTTCTGCGTATGACCTGACGGGATGAAGCGTAGCGAAATCCCGGTTAGCGTCCATGCGTTGGTGTACGCCCGGCATGGGCGTGAATTTATGGGGTGAAAGTCCCCTGTATGTGAACCCTGCCTGCCCCGGACTTGATCCGGGGAGATCTGTCCGACCTGGCCATGTGAGCTCGGTCTGCATGAACAACCAGTCAGGCCACTGGTTTATCAAGCCTGGGCGCATGGGAATGCTGTCGGCCCATGCGAGCGAATAAGACAGCAAGCAGCCATTTTCAC